>DQHV01000264.1:0-142 GCA_003524335.1 Candidatus Aminicenantota bacterium
TCTGGCTGCTCACAGCCGGCGGGGCCACCTTCGCTGCCTTTCCCTCGGCTTATGCCTCGATGTTCAGTTATCTCTATTCCGCCCTGCTAATCGTCTTGTTTTCCCTGATATTGAGGGGCGTCGCTCTGGAATTCAGGGCGAA
>DQHV01000264.1:216-33350 GCA_003524335.1 Candidatus Aminicenantota bacterium
CTTGCCGCTGCCGTCATCTTCCTCGTCTGGACGGTTCCGGCCACTAAGCTCGAGGAGAATTATCTCCGGCGTCCCTTCTGGCTGGTCGTGCCGTTGCTCGCTGTTATCTTTCTGCTTCTGGTTAGGGTTTGGCTGGCGCATCACAAGGCCGGTAGGGCATTCTTCGCTTCCTGCGCCACCATCGTGCTTGTGACCTTTACCGGCATAATCGGGCTCTATCCGAACTTGATCCCTTCACGGCTCGACCCGGGTTCCAGCCTGACCGCCTTCAATTCCTCTTCCAGCCCTTATACGCTCAAGATCATGACGGTCGTGGCCGTCATCTTCGTCCCGATCGTCATCGGCTACCAATTTTGGGTCTATCGGGTATTCCGGCACAAGTTGGAAAGCGGGGAGAGCCCGAGCGAGAGAGCAATCCCGTATTAGCATGGCCGAAAAGACCCCGTCTGTGCTCTCTTCAACTTGAATTAGGCGTGCGTCTGCACTAGTATATTGGGCATTATGAAACTGGATAACACCATCAACTATATCGCCTCTGGACTGGAACGATCGGGGACATCCCTCCTCATGCAGATCCTGCACGCCGGAGGGGTGCCGGTGGCTTTCGATACCGCCTCGCGGCCGCCGGACGACGATAACCCCCGCGGGTATTTCGAGCTCGAAGGTGGGAAGATCATCAGCCGGCTGATAAAGGGGACCCTGCCTCTCCCTGACTACCGGGGTCGGTTCATCAAGATCACGGCCTTCGGACTGAAGCACCTCCCGCTCGGCAAATACCGCATTATCTATACCGAACGCAACATCGAAGAAGTCCTCGATTCGATGGAGAAAATGGCCAAGATTCAGGATCAGAACCGCGAGGATACCAAGGCCAGCTTCATCAAGCTCAATGAAATGATCAGGGGCTTGATCACGAAGAGGGAAGACATCGAAGTCCTGTTCATTAACTACAATCAAATCGTGGCCGACCCCAAGACTCAGGTCCAAAAGATCTGCGACTTCCTCGGCCCTAAGGATATCGACCAGGCCGCCATGATCGCCGCCGTGGACGCGAAGCTCTACCGGAAGCGAAGGCCGAGCGCCTAAGAACGGCTGGTGTCTTAATCTCTTCAGCCCGGAACTTCCCCGCTTGCCAAAGGCTCTCCTTCCTGCGTAAAATCCTCTATGGGTCCCGGAAAGGCCTGAGAAAGAAGGAGCAAGAGAATGAGAAGCTGGCGCCCTATTCTGATTCTTCTTTTAGGCATCGGACTTGTGTCTGCGGCTCAGGCCGGAGACGCCAATATCCTGATCAACCACATCGGGTACGAGCCGGGAGGGGTGAAGCGGGCCGTACTCCAGGGGGGTCAGGATGGGGCTTGGAGCGCCTTCCGGGTCATTGAAACGGGGACCGGAAAGATGGTCCTTTCCGGAGCCGCCGTTTCCGTTGGGGCACTCCGGAAGTGGAAAGACTGGTGCTTCTGGACGATCGATTTCAGCGCCTTGACCCAAGAAGGAACCTATCTTATAGAGTGCTCGTCTCCGCGGGAGACGGTCCGGTCTTGTCCCTTCCTCATCCAGAAGAACGTCCTGGAGAGAAGCACGCTATCGGATGTCGTCTACTATTTCAAGAGCCAGCGCTGCTCGGGCGCGCTCGACAAGGCCGACCGGAGCATGCGGTTCGAGGGGAAGGAAGGGAAGACTGTCGATGCCCACGGCGGCTGGTATGACGCGACCGGAGACTACGGAAAACACATGTCCCATCTTTCATTCTCGACTTACTTCAACCCCCAGCAGGTCCCGCTCACGGCCTGGAGCCTGTTGGCCTCTCACCGGGAATTGGCGCGGCGGAACGATCCCTATTTCAAACAGTATCTGAGGAGGCTGCTGGACGAGGGCCTGTTTGGCGCCGACTTCCTGGTCCGGATGAAAAATCCGTCCGGCTCCTTTTATATGACCGTGTCAGCCCGGGGGCCGGAGAAAAAACCGGAGGACCGGCTGATAACTCCCAAGTCGACCCGGCACATCATTTTGACGCCGGAGACCAAAGACAAGCTCAGGGATTACGGCAAGACGCCGATCACGGATCAGGCGTCCTTCGAGGCCGGCTACCGGGAGGGAGGCGGCCTGGCCATCGCCGCACTGGCGCTCGCTTCGAGCTTCGGAGTGGCCGGAGACTTCGGCCCGGCCGATTACCTCAAGGCCGCCGAGGACGCCTTCGCCTTCCTGGAGAAGAACAACCTCCATTTTGCCAACGACGGCAAGGAAAATATCGTCGATGACTACTGCGCCCTGGCAGCCGCCTCCGAGCTCTTCCGGGCGACGAAAGTCGCCAAGTATAAAGATGCCGCCGATAAGCTGGCCCTGAGCCTGATGGCCCGGCTGACGGGAGACGCGAAGTACAAAGATTATTGGCGCGCGGCCGACGGCGACCGGCCGTTCTTCCATCCGGCTGACGCGGGCCTGCCCATAATCAGCCTGATGAATTATCACGAGATCGCCGAGGTCTCCCTGAAGGAAAAAGTCCGTGAAGCGGTCCGGAAGTCGCTGGGGTTTGAGCTCGCGGTGACTCGCGAGGTAGCCAACCCTTTCGGCTACAGCCGGCAGCTCGTCCAGAGCCAGAACGGGAGTCGCCGGACGAGCTTCTTCTTTCCCCATGATACGGAGACGGCTCCCTGGTGGCAGGGAGAAAATGCCCGTTTGGGATCGATGGCTGCCGCCGCCCGGCTGGCCATGAGACTTTTTCCAGAAGATCCGGCACTTCGGGCCGAGGTCAAGGCCTTCGCTCAGGACCAGCTGAACTGGATCCTCGGGCTCAACCCATTCGACAGCTGCATGCTCTACGGCCGCGGGAGGAATAACCCGGAGTACATGTTTTTCAATTCTTATGAATATATGAACGCGCCCGGGGGAATCTCAAACGGGATCACGGCCGGCTACACGGATGAAGAAGACATCGACTACAACCTGCATTTCGTCGAAACCGGCAAGGATGACGATTGGCGTTGGACGGAGCAGTGGCTACCTCATGCCTCATGGTTTCTGTTCGCCGTTGCCATAGGCAGCGATTGATTCGTTCACCGGCGCAGCCGCGCGCCAACTTATTGAGAATAAAGCGAGTATGAATTGTCGGTTGATTGTCCGAAGAAGAATTGACATCGCCCTACGAGGCCCCTATATTGAACAAATGGACCGCTTGATCGCCTTCAGCGATAATGGAGGAATCGCCTATGATTAGGAACAATTGGCCTGGCCGTTTGAAAAGACTGTCCGCCGTTGTGGTCATATGGCTGGCTGCTGTCTTCATCATCCAGGCGGCGTCTCTCCCGAAGGCCAGGCCGTCCGAGGTCGGCCTCTCGGCCGAGCGCCTGGAGCGGCTCACCCAGGTCATGCAGGGATACATCGACCGGGGGAAGATCGCCGGGATGGTAACGCTCGTCGCCCGAAACGGCCGGGTGGCTTATCTCCGGCCCTTCGGCAAGCTCGACCTCAACGGGGCGGCCATGCCGGTTAATGGAATTTTCCGCATCGCCTCCCAGACCAAGGCGGTGACGAGCGTTGCCGTCATGATCCTCCAGGAGGAGGGGAAGCTCCTCCTCGACGATCCCATCTCCAGATACATCCCCGAGTTCGCGAACGCGCGAGTCGCCATCCCGTCGGCAGACAAAAAAACCAAAGGTTATACGACTGTGGGAGTCAAAAGGCCAATCACTATCCGCGACCTCCTTACCCACACCGCGGGCATCTCCTATGGGGATGGGCTCGCTAAGGACGAGTACCTTGCCGCTGGAATCCAAGGCTGGTTCCTGGCCGACAAGACGGAGCCGATCGGCGAGGTCGTCAAGAAGTTGGCGACTCTGCCCTTTGACGCCCAGCCGGGGGAAAGGTGGGTCTATGGATACAACACGGATATCTTGGGGTACCTGGTGGAGAGGCTGTCGGGGATGACGCTGGCCGACTTTTTCGCTAAGAAGATCACGGATGCGCTGGGCATGACGGATACGCATTTCTTCCTTCCGGAAGACAAGCTCGGCCGGTTCACCTCGGTTTATGGAGTTAACGAAAAGGGCGGCCTCAAGCTCATGGAGGATGCCCGCGACAATTCTTATGTCAAGGGGCCCCGGGTCTGCTACGCGGGCGGGGCCGGGCTCCTGTCAACAGCCGAGGATTACGCCCGGTTCCTGCTCATGCTCCAGGGTGGGGGAGAGTTGGGCGGTGTCCGTATCCTCAGTCCCAAGTCGGTCGAGCTCATGACGGTCGACCATGTGGGTAATCTTTATGATCCGGGGGGTTTCGGGCTCGGGTTCTGGGTGACGGAGCGGCTCGGCCGGAACGGACAGCCGGGTTCGGTCGACTCTTTCGGCTGGGGAGGGGCCTACCACACGACCTACTGGGTCGACCCGGCCGAAAAGCTCGTGGCCGTGCTCATGACTCAGCTCATGCCGGCCGGTAACAGCGACCTCCACGCTAAATTCCGGGCGATGGTCTACCAGTCGATCGTCGATTCCTACGAAAAGCGCTGATAGGAACTCAAAACCTCGGCCGGATAATCCCGAGCTTCTTCGGTCAGGCATTTCTTCGATCTCCTAAACCCTCCCTTCAACGACCGTACTGAACGCCTGTCATCCAGAATTTGACAAGGCCATCCGCCCCGGGCTATTTTAGACCGACGCCTCATGAGAGAATTCAGGCTCTCCGACATCCTGTCTCCGCGGGGCATTATCTATTGGCGCCGGAAACTCTGGGAAAGCCAGTATTACACTCCCGAAAGGCTACGGGAGCTTCAGTGGAAACTCTTGACGAGAATCCTCGATCATTGTTGGGTGCATGTCCCATATTACCGGAAGGCGTTCGCCCGACTGGGGCTCGAACGTTCGGATTTCCGTTCTCTTGACGACCTCTCCCGCCTTCCAGTCATTGATAAATTCACCGTTCTTGATCAGAGAGAGGAGCTCAAGGCCGACAATATCGTTCGTTTCCGGCCGCGGGAGATGTTTACCAGCGGAACGACCGGCACCCCTGTCGGCTTCTACTGGGATGTCGATTCAACGGTGCTCGAACTCATCTCTCAGTGGCGGCATTTCTCCTGGTCAGGCTATCGGTTGGGGGACGCCTTTCTCGATATCCGGAGCATGGTGCTGAGAAGCGGCCGTGATCATCAGTGGAACAGGAAGTGCCGCGGATTGGAGCTTTCATCGGACCTTATGGATTCTACCAATGTCGGGAGGTTTGCCGAACTGCTCAGGCGATACAGAATCAGACTCTGGCGCGGACATCCCTCCGCCATGTCCCATTTCATCCGGCTTCTCCAAGCGGCTGGGATCGCCAGCATTAAGCCTAAGATCATCATCACGGTAGCCGAAACGCTTCTGGACGGCGAGCGCCACCTCAT
Source organism: Candidatus Aminicenantota bacterium (assembly GCA_003524335.1). Classification (GTDB taxonomy): domain Bacteria; phylum Acidobacteriota; class Aminicenantia; order Aminicenantales; family UBA8522; genus UBA8522. The sequence goes on from DQHV01000264.1 coordinate 5,585, forward strand.
CGAGTCCTGGGCCCGAATCCCAGTGGGGGACAGCTACGGCCAGGTCGAACACGTGGCCCTGATATGTCAGTGCCCAAAGGGCGGACATCACATCTGTTCCGAGTATGGGATCGTCGAGATTCTCAATGAGGATGGCAGTCCGGCGAGACCAGGAGAGGAGGGCCGGATCGTAGCCACTAGTCTCCATAACCGGGCGCTCCCTCTGCTCCGCTACGATACCGGGGACTTTGCCGTAGCCTCAGATCAAACTTGTCGCTGCGGGCGAACCCTTCCCCTCATCTCTTCCTTCACTGGAAGGACGGATGACCGCCTGATGACGACCGCTGGAAGATGGATCTCAGGTCTTCGGTTCTCCCACTGCCTGACCAAGGGAGTCCGGCGGGCCCAGATCGTTCAAAAGGACCGGGACGGTGTCGATGTGTATGTCGTCCCGACGCCCGACTGGGACGCTGAGACCGAGGAATCGGTCCGACGGGAGCTGAGAAAAAGGCTGGGGGAATCCATGGACATCCGCGTTCACCGCGTGGCCGGGATCCCTTTTGACGGGGGCCGGAAATTCAAGTTCGTGGTCAGCTTGCTAGATTCTAAAGAGCCGGTCGATCGTCGATTCTCACGAGAAGCGCTGAGGAAAGCCTAAGATCTCCGGAATGATCTTCCGCCCCGAGTCCATCATGTTGTGGATCCATTCGTACCGGAAGGTGGCGTTACGGCCCGCGAGCTTCAGGTTCCCGTAGCGGCGGAGATAGTCGCGGACCCTCTAGATATGCTCTTCATGGTCGAGCTCCGGGACGGGATAGCAGTAGTGGAGCTTGATGATCATCGCTTCCAGGATGTCTCGTTCCCGGATCCATCCGATCCGGACAAGTTGAGACTTCATCATCTCAATCAGCCGGCCCTCCTCGAGCGACCAGAGGATGTCATTTTCCCAGCAAGGGAGCTCGGCGACAAGCGATGTCTTTCCCGCCGGGGACATGTCGCGGCTCCGGTTCCTCGGCTCATAGATCCGAGTTTGCGGGATATCGGATTGCGGAAAATAGACCGTCGCGTAAGGTGTTACAGATTCCTTGTTCAGGAAGAACGCCGCCAGGATGAGGCTGCGGTAGCGGAGTTTCCCGGCGGCTTCGGTTATCTCGCTAGGTGGTCGCGGCTCGAGGATGTTTAGGAGATAATCCAGAGGCAGCGTGCTGATCACTTCATCCGCTTCCACTCGCTCCTCGCCGTTGACCTCCACTTCCCGGATTCGGTCGTCGTCATGATAGATCCGAGTGATCCGGGCTTTCGTACGGATGTTCTCTTCCCCGCAAGATTCGGTCAGCCTTCGGGTGATCTCTCCGATCCCTCTCTCTGGATAGTAGAATGAGCCCTCGAGGTGCGGCGACCTTCGTTTCCGCAGAGAAACCGCCTCGGCGAGAAACGCCTTGAGATTCAGGCCCTGCAACCGTCCGCCCGCCGCCCGGGGCGACAGGCGTTCGCAAGGGACTCCCCATAGCTTCTCGGTGTAGTTCAGGAGAAAACGGCCGGCCAAGCTGCGGCCGTAGGTGCGGATGGCGAAGTGAAGAAAGGTGGGTTGGGCTTGTTGGCGCCTCAGCCTCGCCGAGCCGATTTCTTGGACTGCCCGGAGGAATGTCCTCCGGCCGATCCTGCCCAGCAAGTTGACCGGCGTGAGCGGGAAATTGATGAATTGTCCGCGGTCGTAGATCTTGCTCGGCACGCTGATCCGCCGGAAACCGGGACCGAGGAGTGACCTGACCTCTTCTGTGATCTCCGGAAATTGATCATGAAACCGGTGGGCGCCGGAGTCAAAGAGGAAGCCGTTTCGCTCCGTTGTGACACACAAACCCCCCGCCCGGGCCTCGGCCTCGAGTATCATGAATGAAAACCCGTGCTTCTTGGCATAGTACCCCGCCGCCAGGCCGGCCGGACCACCGCCAAGAATAGCGATATGCCGAGGCGCCTTTATGGGAAACATCTCAGCTGAGGGCATCCGGGCTACTTTATAGGAGAGGACATCCGGGATGTCAAGAACGGCGCCATCAAAAAGGGGAGGACAGGTTCTCCGGAAGAAGGCCTGTTCAGTAGGTGAGCTTCCAGGCCCCGGCTTCTTTCTTTAGGACGCAGACCGCCTTTCCCCCCGCGTTGACGTGTACCTTGGTCTCGAGGGGCTGGGGGGCGAGCAGGATACGAAGGGTGTAGGTGCCCTCCTTGAGCTTGACCTCGTCGCCGCCGACCGTGCCGCGGCCTACTTCCTGGCCCTTTTCGTCGAGCACGACGTACTCGAGATTGAGCGTCTGCTCGAGGGCGGAGAGCAGCTCACCGGCATTCCGGGCGTCGATGTAGCGGCCATCCGTCGATTTGGCGATCGTCTCCAGCTCCCGGCGGGCGGCGGCTTCCTTGATATCGAACCCGACGATGTTGACTTCGAGTTCAAGGCCCGCTGCCTTGATCGCCGGGGCGATCGACTTGATATCCCCTTTGCAGCTTTCGATCCCGTCGGTTACCAGGATAATGCTTCCGTTCGGGATCTGCTCGAAGTCCTTGATGGCTTCTAGAACCGATATGACGAGCGGCGTCTTGCCTTTAAGCTGGATCTTATTAACCGTATCCACGAGCGCCTCTTTGGCGATCGGGCCGATGGGGACCATGAGCTCGGTGTCCGTGCAGGCCTGGGCCTCATTCAGCCCATAGCGGTGGCCGTACACCCGCAGTCCGACGTTCATCGAATCAGGCAGCCCTTTGATGATCTGGGCCAGGACCTTGCGGGCGATCGTGATCTTCGCTTCTCCGGCGATCTGCCCCCACATCGAGTTCGAGGCGTCCATGATGATCTCGACACTCTTGGGGACTTCTTCTTCCGCCTTCTTCTCGAACTTGACTTGGATAGAGCCGGAGACCTGGCGCTTGACGGGTGACATATAAATCGGGACATGGCCGCAGCAGAACTCGAGCATCAGGGCGCCGAAGGCTGTCCTGTAGAGGGTCAAAGATTCGGACTCCTCTTGCTGGGTCCCCTCCCAATTTCCCTTGTCGTTCTGATGGTCCACCAGGAGGCGGCACATCCAGTCTTTCCAGATTCTCCAGTCCTCGCCGCCGGCCATAAACATGGCTCGAGTTCCGTAATACCAGTAATAAAAGGGATAGCCCTCTCCGGGGTACTCCAGATTCCAGGCCGGCCCGTAGTTTTGCATGTAGCGGATGGCCGGCGGTATCAGGGGATCCTTGGGATGGCCGCAGAGCTGGAGGGCCAATACTCCCATTCCGGCCCTGGCGCAGGAATCACCGGCGTCTCCAGGTGATTCATAGCAGAAGGAGCCGTCGGCCCCATGCAGGGAGCGGACAAATTTGGCGGCGGCGGGAAATGCATAATCGGGCACGGAGAATCCGGCATTGAGGGCCGCCCGAAGAGTCAGTACCTGCCAGGCCGTGACCGAAATATCCCCGTCGGTATAGTCGGGTTCGTACCGCCAGCTTCCGTAGTGGGGGGAGTCGGCCGGGATGGGGCCCTGCAGCGTCTTCGGCTTGTGCTCCGTATTCTGCGACCGGATGATCAGCTGGATGGCTTCCCCGGCGATCGGCTCGAGGCTCGAGTCATTCAGGTCGACGAGGGCCTCGATGACGGCCAGCGTGGCGATCGCCTGTTGATACATGAGATTGGCGCTCGACGTGCCGAACACCCCTCCCAGCTTGGCCGCCTCCTCCGAGCCCTCTGGGTAGTTGGAACTGGGTGTAAACACGGACCTGAGGTATCCCAAGCCGGCCTGAATGTTGGCGGAATAATCTTTCTGGACGCACTTGCCTCCGATAAAGGACATGATGGCCAGGCCGGTGTGGGCCTGCTCGTAGTTGGGCCAGGAACCGTCCTCCTGCTGGTTGGAGGCGAGATAATCAAGGGCCTTGACCAGAGCCTGGCGAACCTCCTGGTCCGTAGCCGGCGGACGGTCGGGTTTTCCGGCCCGGAGCATGTAGGCTTGGTCGGTGTTCGTCCCGCGGCCGCTGAGCACCTTAATCAGGAATTTCCCCGCCGACTGCCTCAGCCTGACGAGAATTTCGCCCTCGGGTTCGTGCCGGCCGTCGATGGCGGAAAGCTCCTTTCCTCCGGCGTCACAGAAGGACAGGATGAAATCGACGTCAGGTGGTCCTGCGACTTCGATGACCAGGATGTCCATACCGGGCGCCGGAATGGTCAGGGAATACCAGTCTTCGTCGCCCTCTTCGTTGGCAAGTCCGGCGATTTGGCCGTTCAGGGGCAGTGCGTTCGCCTGGGAAGCTTCGTTATTCGGCTCTTTCTCCGCGGCCTGCTTCGCCCCCAGTTGAAGGGTGAATAATAAGAACAGCATCAGGGCGGAGAGGCTGAAAACAGACTGCTTTCTCAACATGCTGAACCTCATGATTGCTAACCTCCTCATTTTATGAGCTGCCGGGGAGTCTGGGTCAAAGTCGCCAGGGTGATCCCTCAGTCTTCGAACTGGCTCAGATAGTAATTGAGGATTGTGGTCGAGGCGCAGGCGAACCCCTTAGCGAAGTTATCGCACCAGCCTTGGCTGATCTCAATCCCTGCTTCAGCCTTGACCTCATATCCCAGGGTGAAGCAGTCCTCGAGCTCGAGGGCCGTGAATTCGATTCCCACCGAGATCTTCTCTTCGATTCCAGGGCACATGACCTCGTCGATTTCCTTCATATAGGCCTTGGCCTCATCCAGGGCGGCCTTGTTGAGCTCCCCGTGCTTGAGAATCATCCCGGCGATCATCCACTGGGTGTCCACGGCCCCGACGATGGCCCCGATCACAAACCCCATCTTGGACTCGAGGGGACCCTTGGAATCCAGGATTGTCCTTTCTAGGACGGCCTGATGAAGGCCGGTGTCCATGACCCCGACAGTCTCCATGGTCCGCGGGTCGACATCCCACCAGCCCCAGCGTTTCTGTCCCTCCCAGGCGATGCTCTTTTCGGGAATAACGACGATCCGGCCGGAGTCCAGGGCTGAAAAGAGCTTCTTGACCACGCTCTCGGGCAAGCCGATCTTCTCGAGGCTCGCCTTCTCGAGCGAGGAATAGGACCGGATGGGAATCTCTTTTTGAGCAGCTTCCTGCATCAGGGCGGCCGTCGTCAGAGAGCGCTTCCCCGTCAGGAGTTCGAGGAGCTTTCCTTCGAGGATCGACTCCAGTACCCCCCGGCCATAGAGAAATGTCTGTTTCATATTCAGGGCCTGCCCGGCGAGGGGAACGGCCTCGACTCGATCCTGCCTGAGATCAAAAGAAGTCACCGATTTGTCCTGGTCTCCGGCAAAAGAGGTGATCAGAATCCGTGGGACTTGATAATAGGTGCTTATGGACAGGGCGCTCCCCTCCTGCTCGGTCTGATCGTCCGACGTCGAGGCGAAGATCATGTTGAGAAGATGGCCGAGCTCGGGCCCGACTTTCTGCTCGAGATCGGCACTTTTTTCAAAAGTGGTCCGGGTGACCTTCTTCGATTTCAGGCTCTTCTTGATCTCCTCGACCTGGGACTTGACATCGGCCAGCATCTCCTTGTCCGAGACCGCTTTGAGCCGGCTCTCCCAAACTTCGAGCGGGATCCTGTTCGGAGCGATGAGGATGGCGTGCCTCTGGAAGAGGGGCATCTCGGCATCGCCCGCGGTCCTCTCGAAGAGAATCCGTTCGGATTCGGAGACGACCTCGTCTAGACTTTCGAATTTCATTTTGAGGACAAGCTTGGAGATCAGGCTCTTTTCCGGTGAGCACTTTCCGTCCGCCACTCCCTGTCCGCTGATGATCAGCGCCGCGTTGTAGGACACCCCCTCACCGGCTTGGCCCTTTTTCTTTTTGGAGCTTTCTCTGCCCAGGGCGCCGAAGACACCTCCTGCAGTTTCCTCCTCTTCTTCGCCGTCCTCAACTGCGGCCTTCTGGAATTCGGCCAGTATGGAGAGAGAGACCGGTTGATTGGCCACTTCTTCCATCTTCCCTTTCCAGATCAGAATAGGTTGGGGCTCTCCGGAATCAGCTTCGGTGTATTCGAGCGCGATCGAAACCCTGGTTTTGAGCGCTTCGTTCGAAGGTTTGAAGGTATTTTTAACCGGGGCGAAAGCATTGGCGGGTTCGGCTCCGGGGTAACTGGGATCCAAGTCGATCCAGTTGTTTCCGTCTGCCTTCTGAACCCAGAAATGACGCTTCACGGCCGCGATCAGGCCGGGCTCTTCAGCCGGCGTTGAGACGGGAACGTCCTTTTTGTAGGAGAATGTCTTCGCCGCCGCCCGATCGTCCAGCTCTCCCTCGGCAAGCTGGACCGTCAGGCCGTTATCCTGGAGGATCTGGGCCAGGAGGAGCGCCTTTTCGAGCGAATTCCCGCTCCGGCCCGAGCGGACTCCGTCAGGGCTTTTCAGAGGAAACTGGGACGGTTCAGTCCGGATGCCGTCGCGGACGAACCTGAATGCTTCTTCCCAATCGCCTGCAGCCGGGACGGACTCCGAGGGGCCCGCTCCCTTACCCTCGGCCTTTTCCTGTTCAAGAGAAGCCGTTCCCTGATTAATCGTCGCCTGGATCTGCTGTTCCGCTTGCTTTTTTCCAGAACAGAAAAACGCAAACATGAGGACGACGGCCGCCGATGTCCAGGCCGCACTTTTTCTCAACGTCGTCATTTTGTCCTCCTTTTCGGCTTTCTCTTTTCGGGTCCTATTTCAAACCGGGAAGCGCCAGCTTCCCCTCGCTCTCATAACCGCGATAACGAAGGGTTGTGGGAACAGCCTCGGTCGCGTAGGCCAGCTCGAAGCGTACGAAAGCCTGTGGAGGAATGACAAACGGAGTCGGCGGTCGGTGGGGGAGTTCCTGAGTGGCCGTTTCCTCCGGATAAACCTCTTCTTCTCCGCCCTCCAGGATAAACTGCTGGTCGCTCTGAATTTCAATCCCGCTTTTAACCAGTGATTTTATACCCAGGTCCAGAACGATGTTTTCCCCGTCTTTTCTCATCCCGTAGAGCAAGATTTCCATCGTCTTGCCGTCACGATGGGAGGCCAAGGCCTTGGGCGCCTCCAGCTGAAATTCGGGGCCGAGCTTAAGCGTATAAACCCGGTTTTGGATGCGGAGACCGAGAGCATATTCCTTTAGCAACGAGGGCACGAGAAAGGCGACTTCCTGGTTTTGGGAAAACTCGGGTGTGAAGCGGATGAAGCCGTCGTCTGTCGTGGAGCCTCCGCAGCTGTAATATAAATACCCCTCTTTGGTCGTCACCCAAACATTTTCCGTAGGCTCGATCTGGATGATGTTGCCCATCTCCGCGCTGCCGGAAAGGCTCTTCCCGCTGAGTTCGGCGACAGCGTAACGCCAACCTTCGGGCGCCTCTTCCTCTTTGTAATCGTTCCGGATATTGACCGCGACGGCGGCCATCTCGACCATAGCATCCTTGATCTGGTCGAGATAGCGGCCGGCGGGAGCGCCCTTGCCGACCGCGAGTTTCTGGTCGCCCTTGACCGGGACAAGGATGTGGCCGTAGGAATAATCAAAAAACTGGAAAGCGATATTCTTTACCTCCGCCGGTACGAGATAGACGAACTGCACCTCTTTCCGGTCGCCCAGTTTGGGAATGCCGAAATCCTTGTTCAAGCTGTACCCGCCGGGAATGACTTCGGTCAGCTTGTCGAGAGAATACGTCTGGCCGTCGGCCAGAAGATAGGCATGGTCGAAGAAATTGGGAATAACATACGGGACATCCATGTCCACATAGTCCTCTTTCTTCTCTTTGCTTTTTCCTTCCCTCAGCGCTTCGACTCCCATGGTTCTGTCCGGCTTCCCCTCCAGCTCGCTCTTTTTCACCTTCTGCTTGGGGTGGATGTTCTCCCATTCCGTCTGGAGCAGAACATAAATCTTGCCCTGGGGAGCCTTCTGGCCGGCGAGCTCAGTGTCCAGGGAAAACTTGATGAGACTGGCTTTGGCCGCTTTGTTGGCGGCCGTTTCTTCNNAAAATAAACCTGCTTTTTTGGGACATGAAAAACCTCATCGAGATAATGGAGTTAAGCCCTTCTGAGTATTATTAATGCTACAGGTCAAAGAATGTCAATAGAGGCAGGTCGCTCTAGAGCAAGGCGGGCGGCAAATGGACCAGCCCTCCCTTCTTTCGGCGGAAGCCGCTCAGCGGACACGCGGATAGTAGTTGCTGTGCCATTTCAGGCGGGCGGCGCGGCCGTCCGGGCCCATCTCGAAGACGATCTCCTCACCGAGTTCTTCATCGTCTCTCACCCGCCGGAAGGTGTGGTCTACCGTTTTTTTGAGCTTGACGATGGATTTCGCCGGGTTCATCGTCGGCAGGTCGATGGCCGCAAGACCGTCCCCCCAGAGAAGCACGGCCATTTCCCCGTTCCAGCCGCTGTAGGTCCCCAGGTACTTGATCAGCTTCGGGTCGTGCTTTTTCGCGGCCGAAGGGTTCTTGACGGCGTCTTTGATGGCCGGCGCGACGATATCGTAAAGGCACTGGGCGAAGGCTTCCGAAGCTGCTTCGTGGGCATTGGAAAGGAAAACCGCGGCCACTTTCTCCTCCGGCCGGAAAAGGACAGCCGAGCGGAAGCCAGGGCAGGACCCCCCGTGTCCGACAAAGACCTTGCCGTCGCGGCGCCAGACGCTGAACCCGAGCCCCCAGGTTGTCTCGAAGTCCTGCTCGACCCAGTGGATCCGGTACATCTCGCGGAGCGTGTTGGCTTTGAGGACTTCCGCGCCGCCTGTGCCGAGGAGCCGGAACTGCCAGGACGCGAACTTGGCCAGGTCTTCGGCCGAGGAGGCGTATCCGGCCGCCGGCGCGATGCCGCGGACCTGGAAGAAAGGCATCGCCTTGGGTTCCCCGTCGCGCGTCAGGATACTGTACCCGGTTGCCAGACGGTTGCCCCGCTCGTCGGCGGGTATCTCCGGTGTCGTCCTGGTCAGGCCGAGAGGTCCGAGGATATGGCTCTTTACATATTCGTCGTAAGGCTGTCCCGAGGCGGCCGCCACAACCTCTCCCGCCAGGGTGAGGCCGAGGTTGGAGTACTGAAAATGTGTTTCGGCCGGGTAGAGAGTCTGCTGGCTGGCGACCTTTTCTTTCACCTGCTCCCGGGTCGGGAAAGCATAATCCGGGGCGGTCCAGTAAGGATATTCCGATTCCCGCGGCAGCCCCGAGGCATGGGTGAGGAGTCCTTCGATGGTGATCTCGGGACCCAGAGGTGCCGTCTTTTGGATCTTGAACCAGGGCAGGAACTTTTCGACGGGGTCATCGAGGCGCAGCTTCCCGGCATCGCGGAGCTGCATCACGGCGAGGCTGGTGAAGAGCTTGGAGATCGAACAGATGCTGTATATGGTGCTGGCCGTCGCCGGAGTTTTTTTCGACAGGTCGGTGCAGCCATACCCGCCGATCCAGAGAACCTGCTGGTCATAGACGATGGCCGCCGAGACGCCCGGGATCCGGTCGTAAGCCCGCTGAGCCTCGAGCCAGATCCTGGCCGCTTCGAGCGCGGTCTTGACCCGGGGGTCGGCGGCGACCTTATCGGCGGCAGCGGCCGATGCGCCGGAGACGGCCAATAACAGGACAATAACTGCGAAGCGAGTTTTTTTCATTAAGACCTCCTGGCGTAAAAACTTAAGGAGTTGTTTCAGTTCATTATTCTCCGCAGATGGATCGGCTCAGCACGTCTCTGCCTGACTCTGTGGTTCAGAAACTCCACGAACATGGAGAAGGCCATGGCGAAATAGATATATCCCTTAGGTATGTGAAAATCCAGCCCCTCGGCGACCAGGCTCACGCCGATCAGGATGAGAAAACTCAGGGCCAGCATCTTGATCGTCGGATGGATTTCGACGAAACGGCTGATCCCGTTGACCGAGAGCATCATGACGATGACGGCCATGACGATGGCCAGGGCCATGACGCCGACCTGCCGGGCCATGCCTATAGCCGTGATGACAGAATCCAGGGAGAAAATGATGTCGAGGATCATGATCTGGGCGATGACGAAGAGGAACTTCCGGCCGCCGCGGCCCCCGGTCTTGGGCTCAACGGCCTCGAGGCTCTCATGAATCTCGAACGTGCTTTTAGCCAGAAGAAAGATCCCGCCGGCCAAGAGGATGATGTCCCGGCCGGAGATCTCCTGGCCGAACGCCGAAAAGAGCGGCCGGGTGAGCTTCAGCACCCAGGTCAGAGACAGGAGAAGGCCGATCCGGCTGAGCATGGCCAGGGCCAAACCGATGACCCGGGCCCTCTGCCGCTCGGCCTCCGGCAGGCGGGAGGCGAGGATGGAGATGAAGACGATATTGTCAATGCCCAGGACGATCTCGAGGGCAGTCAGCGTCGCCAGGGCGATCAGGGCTTGAGGGTTAAAGAGCCATTCCATGGCAGACTCCTTTTTTTCGGGCTGTTATTATAACATTCAAGAGGATATAATTCGCCTCATCGATGGTAGAAAAAGCGGACCTTGAGATCCGGCCGGAACGGGCGGAGGATAGGGCCGTCATTCGGGAAATCAACCGCCTCGCCTTCGGCGGCGAAGCCGAACCCAACCTCGTGGACAAGATCCGGGAATCGGCGGGATTTATCCCCCAGCTTTCTCTGGTCGCTGTCCGGCAGGGCCGAGTCGTCGGCCATATTCTCTTCAGCCTGATTGAGATCAGAATTGACGGCCGGTCCGATCAGCCTAGGGCGGCTCTGGCCTTGGCCCCGATGGCCGTGCAGCCTGATTTCCAGAACCAGGGCATCGGTTCGGCCCTGGTGCAGCGGGGTCTTGAGATCGGTCGGGACCTGGGTCATGCCGTCATCGTTGTGGTCGGTCATCCCGAATACTATCCCCGCTTCGGGTTCACCTCCGCCCGGGCCAAGGGACTCGAATCCCCATTCCCTGTCCCCGATGAGGCGTTTCTAGCCATTGAGCTCGTGCCCGGGTCATTTCATGGGATCAAGGGAACGGTTGTTTATCCTTCGGCTTTTGAGGACGTGACTTGACCCGCTATTGGGACCATCAGGGAGGGCCGGTGGCGGACTCGTCTAAAAGGTAAAGAAAGAGAAACAGATGAGGAAGTTCACTCTTTATAGCGCGCTGCTTATCGGGAGTTTTTCTTGGGCGGCCACCGGGCAAAACGCAGACTTGAACGGTAATGTAACTATATCCAAAGTCCGTCTGCTCGATAAGATCAAGGGCGGTTGGGCCGGTCAGGCCATCGGCTGCACCTATGGCGGGCCGACCGAGTTCCGCTTCCAGAGCACGTTCATTCATGATTATCAGCCCATTCCCTGGAGCCGGGATTCAGTCCGTTGGTCCTTTGGAAATGTGCCCGGACTCTATGACGACATCTATATGGACTTGACGTTCGTCGAGGTCCTGGAGAAAGAAGGCCTGGACGCGCCGGCGAATGCGTTTGCGGAGAGGTTCGCCAACGCCGGGTACATGCTTTGGCATGCCAACCAGATGGCCCGGTACAACATCCTTAACGGCATCGCCCCGCCGCAGTCCGGACACTGGTTGAACAATCCTCATGCGGACGATATCGACTTCCAGATCGAGGCCGATTTCGCAGGGCTGATGAGTCCGGGGATGCCCAACGCCGCCGCCGCCATCTGCGACCGGGTCGGCCACATCATGAACTATGGAGACGGGTATTACGGGGGAGTGTACATCGCGGCGATGTATGCCCTGGCCTTTGTCGAGGGCGATGTCCGGCGTCTTGTCGAGTCAGCCCTCGAGATGATTCCGCCGGAGAGTGCCTACGCCCAGACTATCCGAACCGTAATCCAGGGGCACCGGGAAGACCCGGAGGACTGGAGAGAGACTTGGTTCAAGGTGCTTAGAAAGTGGAGCGAGGACATCGGCTGTCCGGAAGGAGTGTTCAGCCCGTTCAATATCGATGCCAGGATAAACTCGGCCTGGGTAGTGCTGGGTCTTCTTTACGGCGACGGGGATTTCGGCAAAACCATCGATATCAGCGCCCGGGCCGGTGACGACTCCGACTGCAACCCGGCCACGGCCGGAGGCATCCTGGGTACGATGATCGGGTATGGGAATATCCCCGAATCATGGAAACAGGGGCTGGCCGCGGTCGAGCCTCTGGATTTCAAGTACACGACCATCTCGCTTACTGAAGTTTATGACTTGTCGTTCAAACATGCTCTGGAGCTGGCCAGGAGGAACGGCGGGGCGATCGACGGCGAGACTGTTCAAATCAAAGTCCAGAGGCCCAAGGCTCTCCCGCTCGAAGTGAGTTTCGAAGGGCACTTTCCAAAAGAGAGGAGGACCCTGGACATCCGGTTGAACGATACGGCAGGGGAGGCCGAATTTTCGTTTGACGGTATTGGGTTCGCCGTCAACGGTGAGGCGGTTAAGCCAAGCGAGGAAAGCCCTGACGTCGACCTTGAGGTTGAGATGGCGATTGACGGTGAGCCGGCCGCGAGGTCGATGCTTCCGACCGCTGACCGGACTCGAAAGCCGACCCTCTTCTGGCGCTACCGGCTCAAGCCCGGACAGCACCGGGTCCGGATCAAACTGCTGAACCCCTCGGCCGGGGCGGAGATCCGCCTTTCCGACGTGGTCGTTTACACCGCGCCCGCCCCTCGCGGCTGAAGAATTTTTTTTATATGCTTCCCTGCGCCGAATGGAATCGGCCAAACGGAGGGGGATACCGTGTCCGGCCGGTCGTTGCTCCTTTTTCGGGGCTGTGATATAAACCCGGAATATATCGCTTTGCCGATCGGCCTTCGGATTTTATCCTGGAAGGAGGGCTTCATCGATGACAACAAATCAGCGGTCGATCGTCTTCCTGGCTATTCTTACCTTCGCTCTGGCAGGCTGCCAATCCGGGACGAAGGCGAGAGAAGGGAGGGATTATAACGGTCCTTATCAAGGTCCCTATTTGAATCGCCTGGCTTTTCCCATCGGAGGGATCGGGGCGGGTATGTTCTGCCTGGAGGGGACGGGCGCTATATCGCATCTTTCGGTCCGGAACGTCCTCCAGTTTTTCAACGAGCCCTGCACCTTCGCCGCCCTGTGCGTGAAGGGAGAAAAGAACGTGGCCAGGGTTCTCGAGGGCCCCGTTCCAAGCTGGAAACTCTTCGGGGCCGCGGGGACGGGAAACGGCGCGTCAGGGATGAGCTACGGACTGCCGAGGTTTAAAGAGGCCTCCTTCCTGACGCGATTCCCCTTTGGCAACATCACTCTTGAGGACCCGCAGATACCATTGGACGTGACCTTGACCGGCTGGAGTCCGTTTATTCCTGGCGACGCCGATAACTCCAGCCTCCCTGTCGGCGGACTGGAGTACTCCTTCAGCAATCCTACAGGTGCGGCCGTCGAGGCCGTCTTTTCGTTCAACACCAAGAACTTCATGGCCACGGCGGAGGAACATAACGGGATCCGGGCCATCAAGAACGGCTTTGTCCTCTTTCAGGAGGGAACAGAGGCTAAGCCGGAGGACAAGGGGGCCATGGCCGTCTTCGTCGAGGATGTCAACACCGTCGTCGATAACGGCTGGTTCAGAGGGGGCTGGTGGGATGCCGTGACCCTGACTTGGAAGAACATTCAAGAAGCTAAGCTCATGGCGAATCCTCCCCAGGACGGAGCCAGCCCCGGCGCTTCGCTTTTCGTCCCTCTCACCATCGCACCCGGGGAAAAGAAGACCGTCCGGGTCATGCTGGCCTGGTATGTTCCCGTCACCAACCTTCGTTATGGCCGGGACCCCGAGGGCGCCCCGCAAACGGAACAGGCGTCGTGCTGTTCGTCTCCCTATCATACGCCCTGGTACGCCGGCCAATTCAAGAGCGTTGAGGAAATCGCCGACTACTGGCGGCTTAAATATGAACTTCTGCGCGAGAAATCCGCCCTTTTCAGGGACACATTTTATGACACCACACTTCCCGACGAGGTCGTCGAAGCCATCGCGGCGAACCTGACCATCCTCAAGTCGCCGACTGTCCTCCGGCAGACGGACGGCCGTCTCTGGTGTTTCGAGGGATGTTCGGACGAAAGGGGATGTTGCCACGGCTCATGCACCCACGTCTGGAACTACGCCCAGGCGATCCCGCACGTTTTCCCGGACCTGGAAAGAAGCTTCCGCCAGACGGAGTACACCGACAGCCAGGATGAGCGCGGGCATCAGACCTTCCGGTCGGCTCTGCCAATCCGTCCCGTGACCCACGACTTCCATGCCGCGTCGGACGGACAGCTCGGCGGGATCATGAAGGTTTACCGCGATTGGCGCATCGCCGGTGACACCGCCTGGCTGAAGGAGCTTTGGCCCAAGGTCAGGCTCAGCCTGGACTACTGCATCCGCACCTGGGACCCCAGGGGGAGGGGCGTTCTCGAAGAGCCCCATCACAATACCTATGATATCGAGTACTGGGGGCCGGACGGCCACTGCAGCAGCTTCTATCTGGGGGCTTTGCAGGCGGCCATCGAGATGGGCACGGCCCTCGGAGAGGATATGTCATCGTACCGCGGGCTTCTCGAAAAGGGCATCCAGTACCTCGAGAACGAACTCTACAACGGCGAGTATTTTTTCCAGAAGATCCAGACAGAGGGGCTGAACGCCAAATTCGAAGCGCTCGATTATTCCTCCAACGGACCCGGATACAACGACGTTGTCAACACTCTTAACCGGGAGGGTCCCAAGTACCAGTACGGGAGCGGATGTCTAGCCGACGGCGTCCTCGGTTTTTGGATGGCCAGGGTGTGCGGACTCGGAGAGATCGTCAGCACCGATAAGGTCAGAAGCCATCTCGGGGCCGTCCACAAGTACAACCTCAAGCATGACCTGAGCGAGTTTGCCAATCCCCAGCGCCCGGCTTTCGCTGCCGGAAATGAGGGCGGTCTGCTTCTCTGTACCTGGCCGCGGAGCGGCGAACTCTCGCTCCCCTTCGTCTACAGCAATGAGGTCTGGACGGGCATCGAATACCAGGTCGCTTCCCATTTGATGATGGAAGGGATGGTTGAAGAAGGGCTGGAGATCGTACGAGTTTGCCGCGACCGCTATAACGGAGCCGTCCGCAACCCGTTCAACGAATACGAATGCGGTCACTGGTACGCCCGGGCCCTGAGCAGCTACGGCCTTATCCAGGGTCTGACGGGAGTCCGGTACGACGCCGTCGCCAAGACGCTTCATATCGATTCACAGATGGGCGACGATTTCAGGTCCTTTCTGGCAACCGCTTCGGGATTCGGAACGGTCGGCTTGAAAGCCGGGAAGCCTTTTGTGGAAATAAAGGCGGGGACGCTCGACGTCGAACACGTCTCCGTTTCCGGAGTCGAAAAAAAGCTGTAAGGGCTAAATTTCCTCGCCGTCCCTTCCGGCCTAAGCGGATTCCGTTATGCGGAATTCCTCGCCCCCGACCCATCGTAGACGGACACTTCGCGTTCGAGTCGATCTGCAAGCCGATCTTTTTCGACTTCCAGATCGAACCGCGTTTGCAGGTTCACCCAGAAGAGCTCGGTCGTGCCGAAGAAACGCGCAAGGCGCAACGCAGTGTCTGCGCTGATCGCACGCTTTCCGTGGACGATCTCGTTGATACGACGAGCCGGCACACTGAGATCCTTGGCCAGTCGATATTGGCTGATTCCCATGGGAATCAAGAACTCCTCAAGTAGGATCTCGCCCGGATGGACCGGCGGAAACTTCTGCGCGCCCATACTCACCTCCTAGTGATAGTCTGCGATCTCTACGTCGTAGGCATCACCTTGCTTCCAAACGAAACAGATGCGCCACTGATCATTGATCCGGATGCTGTGTTGCCCGACGCGATCTCCGGACAGCTTTTCAAGTCGATGCCCAGGCGGAACTCGAAGATCCGATAACGCACCAGCAGCGTCGAGAATCACCAGCTTCCGGTAGGCCGCGCTCTGGGCGTCGGGCGAAAGCCCTCGGCACGACTGTCGGCCGAAGACTGTTTGCGCCCACTTTCCCTTGAACGACTTGATCACGGATCAATAATAACGCATAGCGATAATAACGTCAAGCGTTATTTCTGCATACTTCACCATCTCGAGCTGAAGAAGCTCCTTTTCTGCTGCGCCGGCTGAATAAGCGTTTACGCGCAAGTTTTGCCCCATCCCATCGTTGGAAATGATAAATCGCAGTGTTAGTCTGTGAGGAAAGCAATGATCTTCATCGTGCCGCCGCATTGAGGGCAGACCATCGGGTCAATCTCATAGACTTTGCGGATCATCTCAGCCCAGCCTTTGGCAGGGATGGGCCGGAGCTCCTCCTCCACCATTCGGAGAGGGAAAGCCTCCAGGCTTGCCTTCTTGATCTTCCCTCGATGAGCGTTGGCGTACAGGCCGAAATAACGGACAGTGACTTGTCCTTTGTCGGGAATATGGGAAGTGACCCGGGCGATGAACTCCAGGTAGTCCATCCGCCCCACCTCTCCTGCCCCTTTCCCATACCGGTAGCTGACTTGAAACGGATGTCACGCTGGCGCCCGATTATCGCGGCTTCGGCGATGACAGCTGAAATCTTATCCTCGGGCCAACTACTTCTTCCAGATAAAAGGTGTCTTCAGTCGTTCTTCGATCCACTGGCGGTTGATCCTCATCCCGTACTGGCTATGGGTCATGGTCTCCCCTGTGTCATACTCCAGGGCCTTTTTGTAATATTCAATCGCTTTATCTCTTTGCTTTTTGAGATCCATGAGATGCCCCATCCAGACGAGCGCCGTGAACTTGAGGAGTGCCGAAGAGTCGAGCGTGAAGACCTGATCGAAAGCGTGGAATGACTCAGTGTAGTGGCCGCCGTCGAAAAGCAGCAATCCCATCTTCAGCCAGAAATGGACGTCGGAAATGGTCAGTCCCTTCGTTTTTTCGAAGACAAGCAGGGGAGCCTTGCCTTCGTTGGTCCAATTGAGGCCGTCCGCAATCTTGATGAGATCGTCGGCCGTCGGTTTCGCTGGAATCTCTACGTTCGTCTGTAGGCTGAACGGCGTCCTGAGCCTGTCCTCGACCCATTTCTTGTCCATCTTGATCTTGAATTGGTCATGCTGTATCGATTCGCCGGTATCGTACTTGAGCGCCTCCTGATAGTACTTCAACGCCTCCGGCCTCTTTCTCTGCAGGTCTTTGAGAAGACCCATCCAGCCAAGAGCGGCAAACTTTGTTAAGCCATCCTTTTCCAGCTTGGTGACATTCTCGAAACAGTCGGAAGCATCGCCATATCGGCCGAGCTCGAAGAGATGCATCCCCAGCCAATACCAGATATTGCTATTTTGGATGCTTTCATCCTTGACCGCCTTATAAACAGCGGGACTGTCCTTGCTTTCCCAGCCCAGGGCGAGCAGCTCCGCCGCCTCCGGAGAAATCGGGGAGAGCGGTCCGTCGAGCATGGCCAGTTTCTTTTCCGGGTCCAGGACAGCCTCTTTGAGTTTTGCCTTGCTCTTGAAGGTGAGGACATTGACGTCCGATAGCCGGTCGGTGTACTGAACCGCTTCGGCTCCGTCCTCGAAAACGGCCTTGACAGGAATGGGCATCCTCATCGTGCCGAGCTTGCTAACCTTGATCGTAGACAGGTATTCGTCCCCTTCATTGGCCGAATCCTGTGTTTCTATCTTGTAGCAGAGATAAGCATTGGAACGGACCCACTGGTCGAAAAACCAGCCGAGATCTTGGCCGCTCTCCTTCTCGCAGAACCCCTGGAAGTCTTTCCAGCCCAGCCTCCTGCCGCCGTGTTCCTGCAGGCATTTTTTGAAGATCCGGATGAACTCGGTCCGTCCGAGGACGGAATCGAGGGCGAATATGATGCTTGGACCTTTGCTGTGGATAACCGTGTTGTTGTGGTCGTACTTGATTTTTTGGACCTGGGCCGGCGGGATGTCGACCGTCATGTCATAATATGTACCCAGGGCGTTGAGGAAATTTCCCATCCAACTGGCCCTTCTCTCCGGGTCGAACTTGCGGGCCGTCATGTATTCGGTGTCGATGAAAATCCCCATGCCGATCCAAAGCCAGGCCGGGTCGTCGGGATCGAGCACCCACTCGCCCCAATACTCGTGTCCGATCTCGTGGGAGGTGATGTGCTGCCACCAGACGAGCGGTTCACCCTCCTTGAATGTCTCCTGGCCGTGGATGGCGACGATTCCCGTGGCGAAGGGATAGCCGCCCCAGCGGCCGCTCCCTCCGGGGATGATATACAGGAACGGATAGGGATAGAAACCGAGCCATTCCTTGCAGAACTTGACCACGTCCACGGCGGTATCGAGACATGCGGCGGCGGCCTTAGCGCCTTTTTCGGTCGCCAATGTGGTGACGAGTACCCCCTCAACCTCCCGGGATTCTGTTTTCATGTTCTTGCCCAAGTAGATGCCGAAGGTCCGGGCCCCTTTGTTTTCGTAGCGGCCGGTCTTCGGGTTAAAGCGGCCGCTTGCGGCTAGAGCGAAGCCCGCGGGGACGTCGAGCTTGACCGAAAAGGAATCATGGAGTGGCAGCCCGTCCCACCACAGGCGCGGATACCAGTGGGTATCTCCAAGTTCTGTATCCTCGGCCGAGAACTCGACGGTTTTCCTGAACGTGACCTCGAGTTTCAGCCTCTTTCCTGGAGCCAGAAGATCAGGCAGGGGGTAGAACAGAGGGGAGGAGAGAACGGGCTTTTTCTCCGGATTCAAGGGTTTCAAAGTACTCCCGGATGCGGTCACTGAAATCGAAGACGCAGGCCCCGTCGACCAGTCCAAGGCGACTACACTCATCGGGAGGCGCGAGGTGTTTTTCATGACGATCGTCTCTTTCCCCTCGATGCTGCCTTTCGGGGAGAGGTCGAGGCGGGCGTCGATGACATAGTGGCTCTTGGGAAGGTCTTTCGGCACCCAATACTTGTCTTGGGAATAGAGAGAAGGCAGGAAAAAGATTCCCCAGGGGATCAAAAAGGCCGGTGCTACGAATCTAAGGACGCGGCAAACTGGTGGTATATTCATCCTATCCCTCCCGAGAGAATACTTGATTATGGGCTCATCCGGATTTCTTGTGGGTAATCTTATTCCGTTCCCCTCCTTTTGAAAGGAGGGGTCAGGGGAGAATAGAATCCTAGAAATCGATTCCCCCTTCATCCCCCCTTTCGCAAAGGGGGGAACTTAACTCTATCTTCATGGATACCCACAAGAAATCCGGATGAGCCTTAATTATATTATACCCCGCCTCTATCGAAAAGGTTGCCGGGCGGTCGACGCGTTCCGGCGCTGATCGCAGGGAGCCGTTCATTGGAGGAGTTAAAGGGTTTTGTCTCACCTGCCGCATGGCCCCTCCACCCTTAGCTTCCGAAGGGGTGATAAGAAAGCCGTTCCTGATTTCTTGTGAAAGCGCCACTTGTACAAAGTGGACTGGTTTTGTAGTCTACCCGATCATCACGAGGGAAGCCGGAGCAGCGATAGGCCAAACCAGAAGAGCGCCGACAGAAGGGCAGAACCCGGAATAGTTAGGATCCAGGCCCAAACGATACGGTAGGCCAGCGCCCAGCGGATTGCTTTAAAATGGGTGGTGGCGCCGACTCCGATAACCGCACCCGTGATCGTATGGGTTGTGGATACTGGGGCTCCGATAACCGATGAAAGGAGAATTGATGTTGCGGCCGCCGTTTCGGCGCTGAACCCGTGCACAGGTTTGAGCTTGGTCATCTTCATCCCCAGCGTCTCGATCACCCGCCAGCCGCCGGTCAGGGTCCCGAGGGCGATAGCCAAGTAGCATGAGATGATCACCCAGTAAGGGACGTAGAATTCACCTCCCAACCGGCCTGTGCTGAATAGAAGCATGGCTATGATGCCCATTGTCTTCTGGGCGTCGTTCGTTCCGTGTCCCAGACTGTAGGCGGCGGCGGAAACGAGCTGCAACCGACGGAACCAGCGGTCCACAGTCCTGAGCGGCTGGCGTCTGACAATCCAGTAGACGAGGATCATGATGAAATACCCCAAGACCAGACCGACGAGAGGGGCCAGGAAAATGAAGAGAAAGACCTTTATCAGCCCGGAGGCGATCAGTGCTTTTGGGCCGCTCTTGAGGAGGGCCGTTCCCACCAGGCCTCCCACAAGAGAGTGGGAGACGCTGATGGGGAAGCCCATGAGAGTGCAGACATAGGACCAGATGATGGCGCCGAGGAGGGTGGCCAGAATCATCGCCGGAGTGACGATCGCCGTGTCGATGATCCCCTGGCCGATTGTCTTGGCCACATGGACTCCGAACAGGAAGGCCGCCGCGAAGTTGAAAAAGGCGGCCCAGACGACGGCCAGTCTGGGCGAGAGGACGCGCGTCGCCACGACGGTCGCCACGGAGTTGGCGGCATCGTTCATCCCGTTGACGAAATCGAAGAGCAAGGCCAGGAAAATAATGACGATTATAAGGAAGGTCATCCGCGGCGGCCTCAGGTGTTCTCGAGGACAATGCCTTCGGTAACATTGGCCACGTCCTCGCAGCAGTCAGTGGCCCGCTCAAGGTATTCCAGTATGTCTTTCCATTTTATCAGTTCGAAGGGATTCTTTTCCTCGCGGAAAAGGCGGGCAACGGTGCTCCGCCTGATGTAGTCGGCCTGGTCCTCCAGGCGATTGATTTCAACAGTCAGCTCGAGTATGCGGCCCGGTTTTTTGAGCTGGCGGAGGAGGCCCACCATCTCCCGGACAAGCTTGGCGCTTTCGAGGAGCACGGACCCCAGTTCGAGGACCTCGGGAGGCGCGCACAATGGACAGTAAATATCGATCCGGGAGGAGGCGGCTTCGGTCTGGTCGAGGATGTCGTCCAGATGGACGGCCAGCTGGTGGATGTCCTCACGGTCGATGGGAGTGACAAAAGTCTTGTGCAGCTTGGACATCAGAGCGTGCACGGTCTGGTCGGTCTGGTGTTCGATCGTTTTGATCTTTATCGGAAACTCGGCCGTGCCTTCCTTAGCATCAAGCATCTTGACCAGCATTTCCGCACCGTCGACGATGCCGGCAGAGATCTTGTCGAATAGATCATAAAACTCGGCGTCCTTGGGTGTTAAGGATTTGAACATCTGCTTGTCTCCGTTTTTATCGAGGGTTTCCTATTCCCATGAAAAAGGGAGCCCATAATTATCATGTTTGCGCAAGTATTGTCAAAAAAATGGCTGCCTTTTCTTGCCCCGGCCAAAGTTATTTGCCGATATGGCTGATGCGGAAGGCGTGGGCGCACAGCAGCTCCGGCGACAGCGCTTCGGGGTCGAATTCAGGCAGCGAGATGACCAGATCTTCTTTTCGGTTTTTCCACTTCAGTTCCTGCCCGGTCGCCAGCCAGGTCACCCGGCTCTTCCTGTCCCCTTTCACATCTTTGATGACGAGCCGCTTCCCGGGCCAGCGCGCGGCGATGGCGTAGAGGTCGCCGTTCTTATAAGTGAAAAAGACTTCTTTGACGGCCCGTCCCGCGTCCGGTTGCAGAGTTTCCTTCAGGACGTCGAACTCGGTCATGAACTCGCCGCGCTTGGTCTCCGGTCTCAACCCTTCCGACCATTGGCAAGGCGTTCGCCACATTCTGGTCCCGTATATGGCCTCGCCGTTCCGTTTCAACCAGCCGCCGATCTGGAGAAGCCGCTCTTGCATGATCACCGGGATCTTGCCGTCCGCCATGGGGCCGATATCCAGGCACAGGTTCCCGCCCCGGCTGACGATGTCGACGAGCATCAGGATAAGCTCGCGCGCCGATCGGTAATCGGCGATATCCTCGTTCCGGTTGTAGCCGTAGGAACTCCCCATCCCGCGGTTCTCTTCCCAAGGATGCTGGTCGTCTTCAAGGCCGGAGCCGTATTCCGTCGTGTAAAACCCGCCGTGCTTGTGGCGGGCGTCCTTGCCCCAGCGGTCGTTGATGACCAAGTCGGGTTCGTTGGGCGCCGTGTTGAACAGCCAGGCCAGGAGCTCCGGCGAGCGCCATTCCTCGGAGGTCATATCCCACTCGCCGTCCGACCAGACGATATCCGGCCTGTAGCGGGTAATGAGGTCCTTGAACTGGGGGAAGAGGTGCTCGTTTACGAAGCGCTTCTTGTCGCTCTTCCACAGGGGGTGGTACCATTCATAGAGTGAATAATAGAGCCCAAGGCGGATGCCTTTAGATCGAACCGCTGCAGCCAGGTCACCCACGAGATCACGTTTCGGCCCCATTTCCATCGTGTTCCAGGGGCGGCCGTAGGCCCGGCTGGCCTCCCGGCTGGGCCAGAGGCAATCGCCGGCATGATGTTTGGTGGTGAAGACGATGTATTTGGCTCCGGAATTCTGGAGAAGGTCGGCCCACTCCTCCGGGTTCCACAGCTCCGCCTTGAAGAGCGGGGCGAACTCCTCGTACTTGAAGTCCTTGCCGAAGGTTTTTACATGATAGTCATAGACTTGCCCGTTTTGCGACCTCTCCTGGAGAAAGTATTGGTACCATTCGGCGTAGGTGCCCTTCGGGCTCCAGGCCGGGACGGAGTAGAGCCCCCAGCAGATGAAAACGCCGAATTTTGCGTCCCGGAACCACTGCGGAGTCGGCCGGGCATCCAAAGACTCCCAGTTGGGCTCGTATTTCCTCTGTTCCTGAGAGTCTGCCCGTATCGACGGAGTCGGCAACATGAGGACGGCCGCAAGGAATAGCGACCCCCGGATCGTTGAGAGTGAAATCTTGCGCATATCCTTTCTCCTGGATGTCTTGCCAGCCTGCCTGGACTGTGCCCTACCTCGGGGTGAGGGTCTCTGTGTAGGTGGCGTTCTGGCGGATCTGGTCGATGGCCTTTTGGGCGTAGATGCCGACACAGACGCCGTCTTTGCGCGCGATGTGGTTGAAGGCGTACTCGAACCCCTCGCTGGCGGTGAGCCTGCCGGCCGCCGCTCCCGTCTTCAGGAATTCACGTCGCTTCACGATTGACCTCCTTCCGCCGGGGCCCCGGGCGCCGGCCGGCCTCTTTCCGGGAACACGAGTTTTCTAAATTCAAAGCCAACCGGCCTGCCCCCCGGAAATGCTATCTCCGGCGCCTGCTTGATGTCAAGGACAGCCAGAAAAGCATGAAAAAAAATCAAAGATATCACCCCTGAATTCATCCTTTGAGGCGATTGCCTCCATTTTGCCGATGAGGCATTATGTCAGGCGCGATTGGATGGAAAGCCATCCATCTCGAGGAACCATGGGCGTCGAGAGACGGCAGATACCGGACAGGAGACTTATTCCAACCAAGCCGTTGAGCCTTTATGCTTTGTGGGGGCGCCGAAAAAGTGCACGCCGAGAGGGAGAAGACATAAATCACTATGTCGACAGATATGAACCGCGGTATCTTTTCTTGATCAGCCTGATCCTGGCCCTCTGCGTCCTGGATGCTTATTTTACCCTTAAAATTATCGATTTTGGCGGAAAGGAGCTGAATCGATTAATGTTCATTTTTATATATAAGAAACCAATCTCAGCCCTGGTTTTCAAATACCTGGTCACAGCCGTCAGTATCATCTTTGTCTTGGTTCATAAGGACTTCGTGGTTTTCGGCAAGATCAAAGTCTCTTCTCTGATCTACCTAATCTTTTCTGTTTATCTGACCTTGGTAGCTTATGAAGCCCTCGTTTTTTTTAACCATATCAGGGTGCTCAGTTTTAATCATACGGGCCTCTGACTTCTTTGTCCTCCGGTGAATCTGAACAGAGCCCGACTCAGTCCTTCCGAGAATAGAAATCGATCATCCGGGCGATCGCCTGCTGGCAGACCCGGCAGAACTCGTCTTTGGGGCTGGAAATCATGATGCAGTAGACCATAGGACGGCTAAGCGATTTCGCTGCTCAGCCGGCTTTAAGAGCGGCGAGGCGGCGCTTGAGCATCTCTGTTTAGACGGCTTGACGTCCGGACGCTAAAACCTATAGTATGACGCCTTTCACCAGGAAAGGAGTTCTATGAGTACTCATCAAAATAACGATCGTCCTAGGGGCATGGACAGGCGGCGATTTATCGGCGCCTCCGCATCCGCACTCGCTTCTTTCGGCCTCGGACGAGGCGAGCAGGCTTTTGGACAAACGGCTCAGTCCTCGACCAGCGGCGGAGGGCCGAAGATCAAAGAATACCGAACCCTGGGCCGGACCGGGTTCAAGGTCTCCGATATCGGCCTGGGCGGAGGGGAAGTAACTGACGCGGCGCTCTTCGAGGCTGTCCTTGACAGGGGCATCAACTACATCGACGCCGCCGAGAACTATGTCAACGGACAGGTGGAGAGAACGATCGGGAAGGCGATGAAAAACCGGGACCGAAAATCGGTCTTCATCACGACCAAGCTGTATCTCCGCGACGCCAACGTAACCAAGCAGGAGGTCCTCGACCGGTCCCGGAAATGCCTGGAAAGGCTGGAGACAGACTATGTGGACTGCCTGCAGATTCACTGCCCGCCCACGACCGCCATCCTGAAGGCGCCGGGTTTTCATGACGCCGTGAAGGAACTCAAGGCCGAGGGGCGGGTCCGGTTCTGCGGCCTGTCCCAGCACGGCTCCCAGTGGAACGAAGCGCCTGAGACCATGGAGCAGATCTTGATGGCCGCCGCCGAGGACGGCCGTTTCGACCTCGCCCTTTTCGTCTACAACTTCATCCAGAGGGACATGGGTGAGCGAATCCTGAAGGCCTTCAAAGAGAAAAACATCGCCGCGACGATCATGAAGGCCAACCCCGTAGGGACCTATACCTGGATTCAACAGGAGGTCGAGAAGGTTAAGAACAGCGGTGAGAAAATGCCGGAATACCTGCCGGCCCTCCTGGAGCGGGTGAAGAAGGTCGCCGACCAGGCGGATGCGTTCAAGAACACCTATAATCTGACTAACGACGCCGAGCTTCTGGTCGCCGCCTACCGCTTTGTGCTTGCCCATCCAGACGTCCATACCGTCTGCTGCATGGTCCAGAACTACGATGAGCTGGATACCTACGCTTCGCTCTCCGGGACGAGGCTGTCGGCGCCTGAAGAGAAAAAACTCGCGGCCTATGCAGAGACATATGGTCAGTTCTACTGCCGTCATGCTTGCGGGCAATGCGAGGCCGACTGCCCGCGCGGAGTGCCCGTCAACGCGATCATGCGTTTCAGGCACTATTTCAGCGCCCAGGGACGAGAGAAACATGCCATGGCGGAGTATGCCGGTCTGGAGACGGGCCGGGCCGATCTGTGCGCCGGCTGTGCCGGGTATTGCCAAAAAGCCTGCCCTCATGGCCTCCCGATCCAGGCCATGCTGACCCTCGCCCATCAGACCCTGACCTTGGGGTAAGGAGCCTGATGTGTCCGCCAGGGGAGGATGTGCCGCCACCCAGCCTTGACTTTGGCTCTAGGCCGGACGTATTGTCTTTTCATGCCAATAATCATGACCCGAAGAGGGTTCTTACGGACCGGACTCGCTGGCGGCGCGGGGGCACTTTTGGCCTGGCCATCGCTTGTCCGGAACGCGGCTGCGGCAGAAGGGCCCATCGGTCTCTGCCTAACCATCTGCAATCACTGGAGCTACATAGGGATTGGCTGGCAGCTGGGGATCGAATCCTGTGTGCTCTCCGTGACCGACGCGATGGAGATGGCCGATCGGCCGCCCTTTGCCAAAACTTGCATCAATCTCGACGCCCGGGCCTACGAGTTCATGGCCGAGAAATTCCCCGAGGTTACGGAAAGGCTTAAAAAGTACCTGGCTGCGGGCAAGGTCGAACTGATCGGCGGAACCTACGGCCAGCCGATGGGCACCACGATCAGCGGCGAGTCGAACATCCGGCAGATTGTCATCGGCCGGGAAGTCATCCGCAAGACGCTCGGCTACCCGCTTGTTACTTTTCTTGAAGAGGAAGAATTCACGCATCCGCAGATACCGCAGATCGTCAAGCTGGCCGGCTTCCGGTATGCCAGCCTGGCCCAATTGGACACCTGGGGGAGGGCCGGCTGCCCGCGGCTGGATGTCAACGCCCTTTTGTGGAAAGGCCTGGACGGGACGGAGGTCCCGTGCGTCCCCAAGAACGCTTTGTTCGGCTATTCGCCCGACCTGAAAAAGCTCGCGGACAGCGCCGAGTTCCAGAAACTGTCCGCCCTAGGCAAACCGCTGATTTTCGCCTGGGAGGAGTTCGGCTGGGAATCCCCCGAGAAGCCGGCCTACCTCACTTCACCGGCCAAGTACCAGACGCTGGAGAACGTCGAGTTTGTCACGATCCAGGAGTATCTCGACAAATACGGCGCTCAGGCGAAGGAGAGCCTGTACCTCCCGATGGACGCGTGGAACAAGTCACTGACCTGGGGGTTGGGAGGCGATCAGGTTCGAATACTCGACCGCAAAGTCGACGCCCTTCTCCTGGCGGCGGAATTGTTCGACGGCATCGCCGCGGCCCATGGCGGATCGTCGCAGGTGGACACGCTGGAAAAGGCGTGGCGGGACCTGCTGGCTTCGCAGAGTCACGATGTGGGCCTGTGTGAATATTCCCGCTGGCAGGGCGATCGGATGGCGCCCTTCGACCGGATCGAAGACCTCCACAATTTCACCTGGGGTGCCATCGGCTACAACCACCTGGACACGGCCCAGCGGCAAGGGCAGGCTGTCCTCGACGCCGCCCTGCGCTCTTTGAGCGGACGCGTCAACAGCGGGGCGAACAAGCACGGAGAGTTGGCCGCGGTGGTGTTCAACCCTCACGGTTGGCCGCGGACCGACCTCGCCATGACCGGCCGAATCTATCCTGTGCCGCCACAATGCCGGGAGGTTATCGTCAAAGACCGGACGGGACGGGTCGTTCCCTCACAGATAGTCAAGCAGGATAACGGCTCTGCAGGCAACCTGGTCATGGCCGAGCTAGCTTTCCGCACCCTGGAGGTGCCGCCGGCCGGATACGACACTTACTACCTTCATTTTTCGGCCCGGCCCACCGCTGCCACAAACACCGATCTCCGGGTGGACCAGTCGGCCTTGACGATGGAGAATGAATTCGTGCGGGTCCGCCTTGATCCGAATACAGGCGGTGTCGTCAGCCTCGTGGACAAGTCCTCTGGGCAGGAGTCGCTCGACTCCGGTGCGGGAGCGTTCCCGCATTTCACCGGGCGGCCCAACCCGAACCTCTCGACGAGACCCAGTCCGCCCGCCTTCTACGACAGCGCGAAATCCAAAGCCGCTATCGACTGGATTGCCGGAGGGCCGCTCTGGGCGACGCTCCGGGCCCAGCACTCCTGGCCGTATCTCAAATTCGAGACGCGGGTGAGCCTCGCCGCAGGGTCCCACTACGTCGAGGTCATAAGCCGCGTGCTGGCGCAGGTGCCGCCGCACTCCGACGTTTCGCCCCCCGACATCAAGGAGGGCTACTGGGTCTCCTTTGTTCCTGGCTCTCCCGTGACGAAAGTGCTGCGCGATTTCCCGTTTGGCGTGGAGGAGGCGAAGCAGCCCGCGTTCCATGCCCTGACGTTTGTGGATCTAATCGGCCGGGACCGGGGGCTCCTGGTGCTTCATGCCGGCACGCAGTACTTCCGCCGCGAGGCTTCGGGTGCGCTGTCGAACCTGGTTATGCGGGAATGGGAGTCGCACTTTACGAAGGAATTCGGCTGGCCGATCTACGCCGAGTATCGCCATGCACTCCTTCCCCATAGCGGGAAGCCGANNCTCCTTCCCCATAGCGGGAAGCTGAGCAACGCCGATCGGCTTAGGGCCGCAGCCGAGTTCTCCCGTCCACTGGCCTGCGAGTTGCAGGAGCCTCGCGGAGGGGACCTCCCACTGTCCCAAGGTTTCTTGATTGTATCGCCCGCGAGCGTCCAGCTCTCGGCGTTCCGGAGAAAGCGCGACGGCGGCTACGAGCTCCGCGTTGTGGAGACCGAGGGCCGACGCGCCGAGGCGACCGTGGCGGTCCGGCTTCCTGTGGCAAAGGCGACGG
>DQHV01000028.1:0-611 GCA_003524335.1 Candidatus Aminicenantota bacterium
ACTGCCGCACCTTCCGCCTGGACCGCATCCTCGAGATCGGCTAACGCTTGACCTATCAAGATCCGTGAGATTCCAGACCCGTATGGGGCGTCTATTAAAGCGTTGACAACCTCGCGGCATCGAGGTATCGTAAGGATGTAGGAATGTAAGGAGTCTCTATGGAGATCATTGAAATCGCTAAGATGACATCAAAAGGACAGGTCACGGTCCCAGCGCCAATTCGGGAGATTCTGAACCTGAAAAAGGGATCCTCCGTCGTCTTCAAGCTGACGGAAAAGGGCGTCGTCTTCATGCCGTGTGAGATCAGGCAAAGAGAAACCTATACCCAGGAAGAGTGGGTCAAGATCGAGCGTTTGGTCGCCGAGCGCGGCAAATCCTACAAGACCATCAAACGGGCGAAGAAACACGTGGATTCCTTGTGAGATTCACCTTCAAGTCATCGTTCGACAGNNTGAGATTGATTTCATCCTAGCCGGGGATCATAACTCTATAAGAGAATATCTGAAGAACCTTTGAAAGAGCCCAGGGGGGTTCTAGCGGGCGAAGATATTCGCGGCGAAGAGCACGGCGGCCGTCACCGCGAGAAACCAAAAGAAGCGCCGCATTTCGAT
>DQHV01000028.1:676-7705 GCA_003524335.1 Candidatus Aminicenantota bacterium
CCAGCTCCTTCCCTTGCTCGCCCTTTACGAGGGGAAGATCGTCCAATTCGAGGCCGACGGGCCGGAGCTCAAGAAAGCGCGGAAGGCCTACGAGAAGCGCTACCGCCCCGGCGAGGACGGCGGCCTCCTCGACAGCCATTACATGAGCTGGCTCTATTTCGATTTCAGGTTCGGCCCGAGCCGCCGGANNCTCTTCGAGGTCATCGACGAAGGACCCGCTGTCGTCCGCCTCGAGGAGCTCGGGACCGGACGGCTCTGGAGCGTCTACTTCTGCAAGAAGCTTTTCGACACCCCGCCCGGAAAGGGCGAGATTTGGTACGCCCGGCTCATCGGCACGCCCGACGAGGCTCTGTGCTACACGACGCCGTACGTCTACGAGCCCGAGAGCCGGGCCCAGTTCAAGCGCGGAGTCGACGGGATCGCCAAAGACTTTCTCAAAAACCGGCTCTCGATCGGCGTGCCGGCAGACCGCCTATTTGCCGAGTCCCAGAAGCAGTCCGCGCTCTTCTGGGCCGAGTACATCCACACCGCCAACAAGGCGTCCGCCGAGATGCTCTCCTCGGTCCCGAGCGAATGGCCCCGCCGCTTCCCCTTCCATGTCGTCAACACCGACCGCCAGGAGCTCGTCTTCAGCGAAATGNNTCAAGGTCAAGGACGAAGCCGTCGTGCGCAAGCGGCTGGCCAAGCTCCAGACCTTCGTCCATAACGAGACGGACGATTCCTGGTCCTGGCTCAAGGCGCCGAGCCGGAAATTCCCCGACGAACCGAGGACCTCACTTGGCCATTTCCGGTTCAAGGATGGGATGCTCGTCGCCGAAACGAATTCGCGAGAACGCGCCGCCCGGCTCGAATGGAAGCTCGTCGGCCACTTCCCGGGGATGCTGAAGCTGGAGAAGACGCTCTATCGCGATCTCGAGGACCTGCCCCGGCCTTCGCCGGAGGAGATGGAGAAGAGCCGCCGGGAAGATGAGGAGCTCAACGCCCGCCCGGAGGTCCAGGAGGCAATGAAGCGGCACCTGGAGCACCACTACTTCGAAAAATGGCCGCGGACCAAGGTCCCGGCCCTCGGGAACGTCACTCCTCTCCAAGCGGCCAAGACCGAGGAGGGACGGCGAAAGCTCGAGGATCTACTCGAATATTACGAAAGGCTCCAGGACGGCCGGGATCCGGCCAAGCATCAGCCGAAGCTCGATCTGAACAGGCTGCGGGCTTTGCTCGGCCTGCCTAAAAAAGATTAGGTCGCTCGGCCCGGGACGTGTCTACGCCACACCCCTCAGCCTATCGTCGATAGATCTCGCTGCCGACTCCCTGAGCAGGACCTTATAACTTTCCATCCCGCCTGAGCTTCTTCACCACGTCAGCAAAACTGACCAGGGCATCGCCGGACCTCTTCTCGAAGGCCTCGAGGTCCGCGGCGTCCTCGAGAAGCGCGTGCTTGACGGCCGAATTGACCAGATCGGAGACGGAATACTCCGTTTCCGCGGCCTTGACCTTGAGGGCCCGAAGGAACTCCGGTTTGAGGTAAACGGTCACCCTTTTATTAGCGCTGTCCATGGCGGCCTCCTCAGTCAAAAACTAATCCCCAGGGCCCTCGGCGTAGATCGCGAGGATCCGCCCGCGGTCCTCTTGCTCCTTGTCGCCCTTGAAATAGAGTTCGACAAGCTCGACCGCGTCCTCTTCCCTGAAATAGGCATAGATGAGGCGCATCCCCGACGCCGCTCCCCGCCCCTTGAGTGCTCGACAGGCGAATTTTCTGACTTTATAGATCTCGGGGACCTCGAAGGGCAAATCCGGGACCCGGCATGTCCCCTTGTTGTCTATTCCGAGCTTGTGATAGAGCACAACCTGGGCCTTCAATACCGTGGCCAGGTCCTCCTCCAGCGTGCGGAACCGCTTACGGAGTCGCTTGAGATCGCGCTCGAACTCGGGCAGGAGGCGCGTCTCACGAAAGGCCGGCATCACCCGACCTCGCGGTATAGGCGGGGGNNCAGGGAAAGGTCAGGACGCCGGAGCGGGAGGTACTTCGTCTGCGGGTAGCTGAAGAACTTGTTGGGGAGTTTCCGGAGCTCGCCGGCTTTGATCATCTCTTCCGCGACCTTGGCGAACTCGAGGGGCGTCGGGCCGTACTTGTTCTTCCTATAGGTCGCCCCGACGAGCTGCTCCTCGTATCGCTCGTAATGGTCGAAATCGATGAAATAAAGGAGCTTGTAGAGGACCGTTTCGCCGACATTCGGCTTGGCCCCGACCTTATTGAGGACGTAGAGCAGGACTTCCCGGAACTTCGCCAGATTCTTCCGCGGCACNNGCACCGGCCTCCCGGATGAAGATCTGCGGGCTTTTGGACGCGTCAAAAAAGGCGTCGACGGAAACGTTGAAGATATCGGCCAGGCGCTTGACCTCATCGGCGCTGAGCTTTCGCTCCCCTGTCTCTATGAGCGACAGCGTGGGCCGTGACACCCCCAGGAGCTTGGCCAGCGCCTCCTGGCTGAGGCCGCGGCTATCGCGGAAGTGCCTGATGCGCGATCCTAGGGTAGCCATGGGTTCCTCCTATGAACCATAATAGTGGCCGTTGGATTACTTGTCAATAGATTGTTATATTTTATAACGTTTTTTTTTTA
Organism: Candidatus Aminicenantota bacterium; assembly: GCA_003524335.1. Classification (GTDB taxonomy): domain Bacteria; phylum Acidobacteriota; class Aminicenantia; order Aminicenantales; family UBA8522; genus UBA8522. The sequence continues at coordinate 3,295 of DQHV01000028.1, forward strand.
AGGAAGTCCATCGGGAGCTGGCCATGAAGGCCGCCGAGGAGGGCGTCAGCCTCAACCGCCTGGTCAGTTCCAAGCTGAGCGGTCATTGACACCGCCCGGACGCCGATCAACGATCGGCCCCTGAGCCCTGCGGGCATGCGGCCCGTCCGCCCGGCGCCTCAGAGTTAGAGGCGGATGACGATCTCCTCGATCATTCCCGGATCGCCCTGCCCCAGCTTCTTGGCCGCGGCCGTATCGATATGACGCGATATCGGCGCGACGTCAGCGAGCCCGGCGGCCCTCCGCTTCCGGCCGATCACGGACCCCGCCACGCGGTCCAGGGCGACCGGGTCGGAATCGAAATAAAGGGCGCTTTCCCGCCATATGACCGAAGGCCGTTCCGGGACGGGGCCGCCGTCAAAGCACCCCTCCGTCGCGTCGAGGATGATCAAGGGGACGGGCNNTTGAAGGCGATTTGACGGAGACAACTTCGGGATCGCGGCGGTCGTTCTTCCAGAGCCGGTCGCATTCCACCCGGATGATCCTGGCTTTCCCGCCTTCCTCGGGCGCGGCCAGGCCGGAGGGGACGACCGAGGCGGCCAGTCCGGCGGCCAGGCCCTTGAGGACGTCCCGGCGGATACTCCGTCGCGATCGGAACAGCGTCAAGTATCTTTCCCGAGTTCTAATTGTCGCTAATCATCCTACCTCACGCCGGGAAATCGCCCGCTTGGTGCTGCGGGAAAACGCAGTCAAGTTCTACGGACTCTCAGCTCTGGCGAACTGAACGACTTCGTGGCCCTCGGGCTCGCCGCTGACTTAAACCAAGCACTGGCCAAGATTGCGCCGTATCGGAAAAAGTCTATGGCTGCTGTAAATCTGGAGGACGTAATCGACCAGGCGTTCCACCTCGATGGGAATCTATAATTTCTATCGTCGCTTCGGAATCAGCAGATGGATTCTTTCAGAATTCGGGCCTCTCTTCCGAGAAACATCAGACAATCGCTCGTGATCTGCATCAGAACCGTCCATACTTTTCAGCCGATTCAGTGCCATTTGTGCCGCTCGCATTGGTATTCGCTTACGAAGGTTCTTTATGGTGTCCAGGTGGCNNCACCCGTCTCGACAAGGCCTTGCCCAATAAAGAAGTTACGTACGGGACCATTTATAAAGTCGCCAAATGAAGGCTCATGACCGAGGTCAACGAGCCAATCCTCTTCGATGTAGAGGCAGGCGTTTCCTGTCTGTCGATCTACGTGGCGATCGATTATGCGCGGAACCCTTCCTGCCGTTTCGCGGACTATTGGTAGGCGCTCTGGATAATCTGGAGGAAACTCTATCTCAATCTGAATNNCTTCTGACTCATGGAAGCCAGGGCTTTGTCGGAAGCGATACGGCAGCAGCCGCAGCCTGAAGGCCTTTTATGCGTGCGCTCTCGCTAATCATCTTCACAGACCCGAAAATCCCCTCCCAGCCAAGATCCTTGAGGGTGCTGAGGGTATTCGAGCTCGCGGCGGAGATCTGGTTCCATGTACCATCCCGGAGGGTGAGCATTAGGTCGTTACCCTTCGGATTCGCCGGGTCCTCCACATAGATGGGATCTTCGGCATCAGCAATCTGCTCCCAAATATGCTTGAGTTGGTCCGCAAGCGATGCATCCTTCTTCTCTTTAAGAAGTCTGGTGATCAGAAGTTCGAAGACAAACTGCTTGATCTTTGCCGCCCGACGGACCTTCCACAATTTCATCAAACGGATCGCATTTACGACNNAGAGTTTGGAGATTCGTTTTGAGGCGGATCTTATCCCCTTGTGTTTGGTGGAGATAGCAATCAGTTTTGCTATCGTCAACGTACCGCCCAGGAACCACGTCGATATGGAAATCCTTCCCTGGGGTAGTGGCCTCCTTGCTCCGCAAGCGGATCGCCGAGGTTTTCTCCTGCACATCGTATTGGCCTCTGAGCGCCTCTCTGACGTTCTCATAGATCTCTTTGAGATTCTCCCCAGCTTCAGTTTCGTCATGGGGAAAATAGCATACGATGTCAAGGTCGTAATACTCCTTAATAAGGGTTCCTTTGGCTTTGGAGCCGCCATACCGAATGGAAGGTGATGATTCGGAGAACTCTTCGCGCAGGAGCTGATCGACATCCTGTCNNACTCTTTGCTATCGTCCGCGAGATCCTGATTCGCCAGCACCTCTTCGAGATACTCTTTGTCAGTCATGGCTCATTTTACCTCCAATTGGAATGTGAACCCACCCTTTGCTTTGTCCTTGTCCCAAACGCGGAATGTCGGGTGGACTTTTGGCAAACGCTCTCTTCCGCAAAGCACGGCAATCGGAGCCGGCACTGCCGGAAATAGATCGATTGCTCGCAAGCGACTATGTTGCTTGGTGATATATGCGATTGCCTCCTGAAATAGGATTCGGAATGCATTCAGGTCTTTTCGAGTTCTAAGGAATGTGGGAGACGGAGTCTTTCCCGCGAGCGTGATCACATAGATAGTCGATTCACGGGCTACGGACTCTGGAAGATCTCGGATGCGGATCATACCACTCAAAGATAAGATAAGAGCGACCTTGCCCCTTTTGGGGCCTCTCTGAAGCCTTTTCACCATATAGCCTACTGTCTTTCCGCCCTTCTTCCAGGTCCAGTCCTCAGTATCCCTGTGACGCTGAAAGACGTCGATGGGCACCTTGCTGGTAAGTTCCCTGCCCAAAAATACCAGAAGCGGGATCGGCGCGAGGGCGAAAACGGAGACGTGTCCGGTTATGCGACCTTCTCCATTTGGGCCCAGCAAGCGGTCGACAGCCACCTTCACAGTTTCGCAGGCCGCTTGAAGGAATGCAGGACCACGATCTGCTATCATCGTCAGGTCAACGATCTGTGAATCACGACGGGTTGGGTAGCGAGGAGCTGTGGCTTCGAAGATATGGTCAAAGGGAATGGCGACCGTTTGGCCAATGATTGGTGCCTTAAGGACGAAAACGGCGGTCTTCCTATCTGGGCCGAGTGCCGTCAGGTTTCTGACCCGCGACTCATGCGTTTTCTTATAATGCTGCAGAGTTTTGATCGAGTAGGACATGGGATTATCGTCAATGGCCTTACGGCACGTGCCGCAAAGAAGCATCAGATTACTGGCTTCGTTGATATCATGAGGCCGAGCGCCGTCAAGTCCTCTAGGGCCACTTGGCCGAAATGCGATAATGTGCGCGGCCTGGCCGTAGTTGCCTGGCGTTAGAGTGAGGGGATTTTCTAACATATACTTGTTACACCCGTTGAACTCACATCGGCCCCCAGCCTCTACGTAGAGACGAAGTTGGACATCATGCCTGAGCTTCCTGCGGGGAACGTCCACGACCAATGAGGTAGCTGCCTGGAAGCTGGAGCGATTCTTCTTCATGAATCTCCCTTTGTTATCTATATGTATGCTTACATCGGCTTACAGTATATACAAAAATTTTTACAGTGTCAACTGCCCGCTTTCGATCTCTGGAAATAAGCCGTTGAGGCGAATTCGGGCGGCAGCAGGGTTTACATCAAAAACATCTGCCAGTCGCATAGATGCCTTCTCAAATTCCGTGGTCTCTAGTGTCGGCCAGCCGAAGCTGCCTCGAGGCAAGAGTAGCCCCGACAACGCCTCGAGTACCAACGGCCTGGGCAAAAGAAGGGCTCCTATCGCTTGGTTAGCTTGGTATTCCCACCACTGTCCCGAGTAGCGCTTCTTTTCCTCTGGACGGATGGGATCGCGGCAAAGAATCGTTGGGCCGCTTGGATCAAGGTCCGAACCGAAGAGCGAGGTTAGACTGTGACAGTCAAATACGAAAAGGTGACCGTGGAGCAGGACGTGGCCGGCTTCATGCGCGAGTGTGGAATTGATCTGCCGCTCCGCGACCCGGCTTCCCGATTCAGATAGCGCCCGCGCCACGACTATCTTCTCTATTCCCTTCGGACCAAACCTGGAATAGCCTAGTAGTCCTTCCGCAAGTTGATCGTACTCTGGATGCACTTTGAACCGTTTCTCAATGAATCTCTCGATGCGGACGGGCTCAGGCTTCATGGGATACAACCCGGTTTTCCGCAGCTCATCAGAGCATATGTCTTCTATCTCTCGGAATTCATAGAACGGCCTCGAAGATAAAGGCCCGGTTTTCGTGCGATACGTCTTCATTTATTTTTCTTCGCGGACTCGATTGCATCTNNAAATGCAAATCCATACGCCGGGTCTCGATCCACAAGCCGCTTTATTTCTTGAACCGTCGGACGGACATCATATGATTTGAGATCCGCGAGAGTCGTCCCAAGCACTCTGGCCATTTCAGCAAGTACCCTGTCAGACGGATGCCTTCTCCCTAACTCAACGTCCGATAAAAATGCCGCCGTTAGTCCTGCTGGCTTAGTTCTATCTAGCTTCTTACCGAACTCCCTGAGTGACCAGG
>DQHV01000028.1:7733-8035 GCA_003524335.1 Candidatus Aminicenantota bacterium
CAAGAGCCTCTGACGGGTGGAGCGAGCTTTCCGCGAGGTCAGGAGCACGCTCGAGAACGGTCGATCTCCCAACGCGACGACACTCCGATCGGCCATCTCGTGGCGGCTTCCTGGCCTTACGCTTGGAAGCTGACCACCAAACGGCGCCTGGACGAACACGGGGGCGACGTCTCGTGGCCGACGCTATTGACCGACCACGGCGAAGTCTGGGCCGTCTGCCTCGAAACCGCCGGCCAGACCTACCTCGGGTGAACCGATCTCCTGGCTGCGGCCATCAAGCCGTCCTGGCCCGCGGCATCTCT
>DQHV01000326.1 GCA_003524335.1 Candidatus Aminicenantota bacterium
ACTGTAAACCGACGGAACTCGATTTAAGCTTTCATCAACAAGAGCCCGCCTGGATTTTTTAAAGGCATTGACTCGAATCTACGGGCGCGCATAATATTATCTTGTGATCGGAGGCATTCGCTGGGGCCCATCGTGAAAAGGCTTATATCACTTTTTGCAGTTATCATATCGCTCATCGCCTGCGGGTCGAAATCGCCCAGAGTCGAAAAGGTCTATGAGGACGGCGTAGAGGTCATTCTGAATCACCTTGAACCATACAACGTCTTGGGCAGACCATCGACCTGCGCAGTTATCGAGGATGTCAGAATCGATCTGGAGAAACACGAATACGCCGACCTGGGCCTTAAAGAGCCCGATGTCGTTGAGGCAGACTCTAAGGATAACATCTTCATCGTGGAGAAATTCCCGGACTCAGAGTACTTCATTTACAAGTTCGGCGCCGATGGCCGGTTTATCATGAAATTCGGACGGAAAGGGCAGGGGCCAGGAGAAGTCCAGGGAATCTGGGACCTTATGCTGGATAAGAGCGACCGTATCCTAGTTTCCAACCCGAGAGTCAATAAGGTCGTGGAGTTCGATACGGAAGGCCGCTTTATCAAAGAAATCAAAGTCAGGGCTGGGCTGATGGAGGTCCTTCCTCTTGCGAACGGAAATTACCTGGCCAGGCGATACCCCAAGAAGGATTCCGAGACTTACGGGATGTATTTAAGCCTCTTCACCCCCGATTTTGAAGAGGCCAAAACGATTGATTTTTATGACATGTCTGACCTGACTCCTGGCAGGAACCAGCCCGGCATTATCGTTCCTTTTTACTGGAGAGTTGCCGGCGACAGGATTTATGTCGGCAACGGCCGGAGAGGGTATGAAATCCGAGTCTACGATCTAAATGGCAATCTTTTGCGCAAGATCCGGAAAGATTATAATCCCGTCGCTTATCCCGAAGAATTCCGGATACAGACCGAGAAAATCGCGGCGGCACAGCCTAACTTGAACCTTTTTGCCTTGAAGGACATGCCCCCTTTCAATTCCTTTTTTATCGACGAAGCTGGACGGCTGTTCGTGATGACCTACGAGCAAGGCGAGAACGGCAATGGTTTCATCCATGATGTTTTTGATTCCGATGGAATCTTCATAGCGAGAATAGCGCTCGGTTCATACGGGATATTGGGCAGGGCTTTGAACCGCTTGAGGGCGACTGCCGCAAATGGCCGATTTTACCGCCTCTTTTTCAAAGAGAACGGTTATCCCGAACTGATCGTCTACCGGATGCTGTGGAAGTAGTCAGACGGCCCCCCGGCAGATTTCGAAGCTTAACTGCCCAGTTGTCGTCGGGACAGCGCTAGTGCATCATTCTGTTTGTTGAGCACTCAAGTTAATATCCTCAATTTTCCTCAACGATTTTGTATTCGTAAACGCATGATTCAGGCTGCGAATCGATTAGATATACCCGGTCATCGCAGATGGAAAAGTTATCGAACCGGACGTTTGGGGAAGCCGCATTGAAAAGCAGAATTCCTTCGGAATCGAACACCTCGAATTCAAAGCAATCAGCCCAATTTTCTGTCTCATCAAAGGTCAGAAACCTGTTCGGCTGTTTCAAAACGTCTTCTTACCGGTTCTGGTTAGCCGCAGAATATGATATTCTACAAATAGCACGGAATCCTTTTACGGGAAACCGCAAACGATAAAATATAGGAGGGGATGATGGAAAAGGCAATTTCGACTCTCATTTTCTTGTCAATCTTCCTGGCAGCCCGCGCCCCAGCTGAACGCCAGAACGTCGAGATATTCGGCCCGGATCGGATTCTTCTCGGCGCTCTTCCCCTAAATCATCTGGCCCACGGGATCAGGATATGCGGCGATAACCTTTTTCTCTGGGAGAGAACAACGGCCACAGTCCATCAGTATCGTATCCTCGAAAAGTGAACCGGACACCGCAGAGATCTGTCCGGCCGCAACACCCGCAAAGGCTTATTTATTATCCGTCCGTTTGGCTTCGAAGACGCCGCCGGGCTGGATGAGCTCCACGGCCGCAACATTGCCTTTATCATCCATTTTGAAGCGCAGGTTGATGACTTTCATCTGCTTGAGGGTGAACTCGTCGCCAAGGCCGGGCACAAGCTCCAAGTCCGGTGAACCCGGGACGCTGGCGAACAGAACGTTGCCCCTCAGGCTGATCGTGATAACCTGTTCGATGAGGACGTATTTTCCGGCAAACTTCTGGAGGTAGGCCGGGTCGGAGAGCCGGGCATCCGGCTTTTTCTCGAAGACGATCGGGTCGAGGGTGGCTTCAAATGGGGCTTCCAGGCGGGCGACGTTCCCGTTCGTGTCGGTGATAAAGTTCAGCTTGGAATCCTCGAACACGGGGTCCCCGGCCCGCACTCCGTTGAAGGTGTCGTAGTGCCAGTGCTCGAGCGGCGTCGAGATGTTGTTGTACATAAAGGTGAGTTGACCTTTCTCGATTGTCACCTTGAGGTCGCCGTAGCCGGGATGGAAGTAGTCGCCGGCATAGGCGTCCAGCCCGTGGGACGGCTTGGTGTTAGGCACCCGGCGCGCCGCCTTCTTCTTCTCCGCCTCCTTAGACGCCGCCTCACCCTTGACTTTGGACTTGGCCGCCTCGCCAACCCAGTCCTTGGCCTCAAGCCCCAGGATTAGGTCGCTGGCGTGCCGGATGAGAAGCTCGGGAAGGCCGGTGCCGTTCTTGTTAGACAGGACAACAAACCCCACTCTGTCCTGGGGTAGCATGCTGACCATGGCCGAAAACCCGTCGATGTTCCCGCCGTGATGGACCCGGCCGTGGCCGCGGTAGCTGTCCACGAACCAGCCCATCCCGTAGTCGGCCGGCGTGACCTCCGGGATCTCCGGCGTCTCCCCTGTCGGCATGTGGGCGAGGTGCATGTCCTGGACGGTCCGGGGGTTGATGATCTGTTTGTCTTTGAGCTTGCCCCCATTAATATGGACCAGGACCCAGTTGCTCATCTCGTTGACGCTCGAGTTGATCGACCCGGCAGGACCCATATTGGTGAGGCTGCGGAACGGCATTTTCTCGAGCTTCCCTTCCCTCTCCTGGTAGGGAAGGGAGAAATCGCTGTCCTTCTGGGAGTCGGCTACCGAGAAATTCGTCCGCTTCATCCCCAACGGGCTGAGGACCTGGGCGCGAACGCCGTCCTCCCATGTCTTCCCAGTCAAAACCTCGACTAGGTAGCCGGCCGTAAGGTACATCAGGTTGTTGTACTGCCAGATCGCGCGGAGGTCGGCGGTGGGCTTGAGGTAGGCCAGCCGGCGGACCAGCTCTTCGCGGCTGATCGCCGTGTTGTTGTACCACGACAGGTCGTGCCGTGGTAGTCCGGAGCGGTGAGTCACGGTGTCGCGCGGGCTCAGCCGCTCGGAGGCGAAAGAGTCGTANNCCCTCGTCGACGAGCGTTCCCAGGGCAAAGACGGTGAAGGCCTTGGACGACGACCCGATGGCCAGCAGCGTGTCCGGTGTCATGGGAACCTTCTTCTCCAGGTCCTTGAACCCGTACCCCTTGGCCAGGACGACCTCGTCCTCGACGATGATGGCCACCGCGATCCCGGGGACGTTCAATCCCTGAAGCCCTTTGTTGACAATCGCATCGAAATCGGCCAGGGCCTGCTTCGCTTGGGCCTTGAGACCTGCTGACCGGCTCATGGCAAAGGGAAAATCCTGTCCGCCCTGACTGAACTGGCCGGAGATCTTTTGGCCGTCGTCGCTCAGAGCGCCCTTGAAAGTCGGGGTACCGGGAACTCCGGTGATCTCAAAGGAGACATCTTTCCCTTTGGCGGTGATGTTCCCGAGCGGAAGGTCCTTGGCGTCCTGGGCGGGTATCGAGATATCTCCCGACCAGCTTCCGTCCGGCTTCTGGGCCAGGTCAATCTCGAACCCGAGCTTAGTCCCAGGAATTTCGACCTCGCCGATCCAATGCCCGGCGATGGACGCCTCCTCGGCGGCCGGCAGGGGCAGCGAAACGAACACCAAGACAGCCAATAAGACCAGGACTCCAGGCAGAACCGGTTTTCTCATGATGTCTCCTTTCTCAGACAAAACAACGTTCGTTATGTATTACGAAATAGTCCCCATTTTGTTCGTACTCCCTAGGAAAATCAAGCCTCTTCCGCCATGGTTGACTTGGGTGCGCCGGGCCGCTAGAATTTGGGCCATCCCGGACATGTTCAGATCTGCGCAACAACGGCAGGCCAAGAAGCTCATGAGGAGAGCGGTCCTCCAAGCTTACCTGGGAATGAGAAAAAATCACGGCGGGCCGTTCGGGGCGGTTGTCGCCCGGAACGGCGAGGTCATTGCCAAGGCCCACAACATGGTTCTCAAGACCCATGATCCGACGGCCCACGCCGAAGTCGTGGCCATCCGTCGCGCCGCTTCGAAGCTCAAGAGGTTTGACCTCTCGGACTGCGAAATTTACTCCACCTGCGAGCCCTGCCCGATGTGCCTTGCGGCCATCTATTGGGCCGGGATCCGCAGGGTTCATTACGGCTGTACCCGAAAAGACGCCGAGAAGATCGGCTTCCGGGACAGGCGCCTCTACGACTTGATTAAGAAGCGAAAATCCCCCGCCGTGCAGAAGATCAAGTTCGAACGCTGGGATTGCTTGAAGCCGTTTGAGGAGTGGACCCGGAAAAAAGACAGGGTGATTTATTGAAGAAGAGGCTCTCCATGAAAAAGCAGTTCTTCCCGGCTCTGGCTCTTTTGGCCCTCGCCTGTTCCTTTGATCTCTGCGCCGGCCAGGCGGCGCCGGAGACTGAGAAGAGGCTCGACCTGGCCTTCGAAAAAGGAAAGGAAGCTTTCCATACGGCCATCGCGGCCCTGCTCAAGAATCACTTCCTGAAATCGGAGCTGAGCGAGGCCGACCTCAATAGGCTTCTGATGGCGCGGGAGCAGATTCCCTACCTCTTCGAACGGCTGATGATCTATGCCTACCAGAAGGAAGCCTCTGTTTTCCAGGCGTTGGCCGAACGGAAAGATGAGGAATCTCTGCAGCAATTCGAGGAGAATTTTTTGGCTCTCTCCCAGGATTACGCCGCCCGGTTCGTCGGCTCGTTGTTCCGCAAGTCGCGACTCTACGAATTCGGGATGGCGCTCCCCCACAACAAAGGCAAATCCCGACTGGAGCTGGTGCTCCAGTCGATCGGGTATAACGCCAAGAACGAACTCCCCGACTACCCCCGGGAGAAATGGTATTCAAACCCAATTAAGCCTGACCTCACGGCCCAATGGGCCATCGACGCCGTCCGGGCAAGGGAATGTTGGCCGAAGACAAAAGGCTCCGGTGTCGTTGTCGCCGTCCTCGACTCGGGCGTAGATCCCTACAACAGCATCTTCAAGGACAGGCTCGTACCCGGTTTCAATTTCCTGAAGCGGACGAAGGCCCCCTGGAAGAAAGAGGACGTTCCTATGATCGACTACGGTCTGCACGGCACCGGCGTTTCTTCCGTCCTTCTGGCCGTCGCGCCGGAATGCCGGATCATGCCCGTCCGGGTCATGGATTCCGACACCATGAACGACCCGGCCTTCGACTACTGGATGCACGAATTCGATGCGGCCGGCATCTATTACGCGGTCGACCACGGCGCCCAGATCATCTCGATCAGCGCCGCCCTCCATTCGGCCGAGCCGGTCGTGGCCGAAGCGGTCCGCTACGCCTACAAGAAAAATGTCGTCATCTGCAGCTCAGCCGGAAACATCTCCCGCAGCCAGTTCGGGATCGATCCCAGCACAGCCATTTATAAGGCCTTCGACAGAGAGGTTATCCTCGTCGGCGGAGTCGAAAAACGGGAAGGGAAATACCGGCCGTGGCCGCACACCCTACCCAACGCGCTTGTGGACGTAGCCGCCCCGGCGGCCGAGATCTTTGTCCTCGTCCCCTCCTATCTTCCGGAATTCAAAGACGACTATGTGGCCGGGACATCGCTCTCCGCTCCCATCGCGGCGGGAATCATCGCCCTGATCCGGAGCGCCGTGCCCCCTTCGGCAGAGATCCTTCAGACACCCGCCGCCTACTGCCGCCTGATCGCGCGGTGCCTCCGGGAAACCGCTCGACTCGATGTCCTGGATGTTGCGGATCCTGATGATGTAGTCGGTCAGGGCCTCTTGGACGCCGAAGCCGCCATCCGGCTGATGGAGCGCCTCGTCGGTTCGCCCCATTGAGCGTTTGGCGGCCCCGAGGGCCGGATGAAAAAAGACGAGCGCCGGGAAAAAACCCTTATCAATTGTATGAGATTCCTGCCAGAGCGATCAGGGCGCGCAGGAGCTTAAAACCCACGAGGTAGTCATCCGAGGAAAATTCCACGGTCCGGGGGGTTGTTCTCTTGACCAGATAGATGAGTGTGGGCAGCTCGGCCTGGGCGCTGGTGTTGACCTCCAGCTCGAACTTGAAAGGGGGGTTGAGCCGGAAGGCCGCAACCTGGGCCTTTTTCTGGAGCGCCTCTCTGGCGCCTTCCCTGAGCCGCTTCCTGGCTTCGTCCTGCGGAAGGTTCTTGGCCGCATACCGGCCCTCGGCTTGTTTCACGGCCACGGTGACCAGCGCATCCCCCAGGATGGACTTGGCCTGGGCGCAGGTCTCGGTATCTCCGGTCAGCATAATTACGGGCACCTTGAAATAGCCGGCGATCGCGGCGTTGAGCCCGAGCTCGGGCATCTCCTGGCCGTTGACGCGGATGGCCCGGACAACGCCTCCGGAGATGGTGTGGTCGAGGATCGCCGAAGCCGTCCCGGCGCGGGCGTGATAGCCGACGAAAACGCAGGCATCGAAGGAACCGTCGATCCCCTGCATCATGGACAGCGGCTTGGGAGTGCCGGATATCAGGCTGGCCCGCGGATCGAGCGCATCCGCCATGATGTTCCGCATGCTTCCATGCGAATCATTGACCACAACTTCCGCGGCCCCGGCGTCGAACAGGCCGGCGATNNGCTTCTCCTTTCTTCGGTTCAGGACAGGCCGACGATCTCACCGTCGTCGGTCACGTCCACTTTTTCGGCGGCCGGGACGGTCGGAAGTCCCGGCATGGTCATGATATCGCCACAATAGACGACGATAAACCCGGCTCCGGCACTCAAAGACGCATCGGTCACGATCAGGGTGAACCCCTGCGGACGTCCCAGCGCCTCGTCATCGTCGGACAGCGAATATTGTGTTTTGGCGATGCAGACGGGGAGCTTGCCGAACCCGTCCTCTTCCAGGCGCAGGATCTTCCGTCTGACCTTTCCTTCCATGGCAATCCCGGCGGCACCGTAGATTTTCCTGGCGACCGTCTCGATCTTGCCGACGAGCGGCAGGTCGAGAGGATAGAGAAATTGAAAATGCGAGGCGTCCTGGTCGATGGCCTTCAGCACTTCCTGGGCGAGTTCCACTCCTCCCCTTCCCCCCTGCCCATAGACGTCGCTCAGGGCGGCGCGCGCCTTCTTTCTCCGGCAGAGGTCGAAGAATTTGGCCACTTCTTCAGCGGTATCGTCGGAGAACTTGTTGAGCGCGACCACGAACGGAACGCCGAAGAGCGCCATGTTCTCCATGTGCTTTTCCAGGTTGGCGAACCCTTTTTCGACGGCTTCGACGTTCTCTGATTTCACGTCCTTCAGCTTCACACCGCCATGGAGCTTGAGCGCCCGGAGGGTGGCCACAAGGACGCAGGCGTCCGGCGGCGGAATGTGCTCGGTCCGGACCACGATGTCGAAAAACTTTTCTGCGCCTAGGTCGGAGGCGAACCCGGTTTCCGTGACCACGAAGTCGGCCAGGCTCAGGGCGAGCCGGGTGGCGATGACGGAGTTCGTGCCGTGGGCGATGTTGGCGAACGGCCCGCCGTGNNCCGGCGTCCCCTCCAGCGTCTGGACGAGGTTAGGCTTCAGGGCGTCCTTGAGGAGTGCGGCCATGGCGCCCTCGGCCTTGATCTGATGGGCGAAAACCGGCTTCCCGTCCTGGCCATAACCGATGACGATGCGACCCAGCCTCTCTTTGAGCTCCTTCAGGTCGGCCGATAGGCAGAGGATGGCCATGACCTCGGANNCGCCGGTGAAATGGAGGTTGATGTCGTCGCGAGGGGCGACCTGGGCATGTCCGCCGCCCGTGGCCCCGCCCTTGAGGCCGAAGACCGGGCCGAGCGACGGCTCTCGGACGGCGGCGATGGCCTTTTTCTGGAGATGGCCGAAGGCGTCGGCCAGGCCGATGGCCGTCGTCGTCTTCCCCTCGCCGGCCGGCGTCGGCGTCATGGCCGTGACCATTATGAGTTTTCCCCTTTTCGGGAGGTCTTTCAGTGGCTCGGGCCAGAGGATCTTTGCCTTATAGTCGCCGTATTTTTCCAGGTAGCGGGTCGGGATGCCCGCCCGTTCGGCGATTTCCTCGATGGGTTTAATAGCGTATCCCTTGGCGATTTCTCTGTCGTCCGGCATGTCCACCTCCCTATCACGAGTTTAATTAATTGGGGACACAATATCAATTTCCGAATTATCGCAGTAAGCATCTCCCATTATGTGATGCACATAATAAACAACTTGGGAATGTTAGCGCTCCCGCTCAGGTTTTTAACGCCGTGAAGGCTCGGGTATGGGATTCGTCA
>DQHV01000325.1 GCA_003524335.1 Candidatus Aminicenantota bacterium
ATCCCGAAAAAGAGGCTGACCACAAGACCCATGGCCAGGATAAGGATCAGGACCTGGAGCCACGGATGGATGAATGCCGTCAGCACGGACAGGCCCTTGTAAACGGCCTCGAGGAGGGGGCGGACGGTCTTCCCGGCGAGCGTGAGAAGGGTCGCCACCTTGGCCGTGAGCACGGCGGCGCTCTTGACATATTCCCAGAAAGAGTGGCTGGCTCCGGAGATGGTTCCCAGGGCGCTTTTCCCGGAAGCGATCATGACCATCGCCGTCAGGGCCAGCAAGGAGGAGGCAGAGGCCAGGATGATCAGCCAGGCCGGGTGCTTGACCTTCACTGGGGTGATCAGGGCCATAACCCGGTCCGTGAAATTGTCCGGGACCGCGAGGGGCGGCAGGCTGGAAGCGGCCCCGGCGATGAGCTTCCGGTCCTCGACCGCCCGCCGGCATCTCGGACAGACACCCAAGTGCCGCTCCAGCTCTTCTCTTCGCTCCGGAGATAGGCTTCCCTCGATGTAGTCATAGATCTCTTTGATTTTAAAGCAGCTCATGACATCTCCCGGAGAATCCGGCGGACCATTTCTTTGGCCTGGAAGACCCGGTTCTTGATGGTGCCGAGGGGAAGCCCCTTGATCTCGGCCATCTCTTCGTAGCTCAGCTCGTTGACATGTCTCCAGACGAAGAGTTCGCGCAGCGGTCCGGGCAGCTTCTCCAAGGCGGTCTCAATCCTCTGCCGGAGATCTGCCAGTTCGAATTGTCGGGCGACCGCCGGCTCATCATCGGGAACATCGAGGGTCAGGCAATCTCCGTCTTCGCCCAGGCTTTCGCTCAAGGAAAAAGTCGGGAGCCTTTTTTTCCGCCAGTGGTCGATGACCAGGTTCGAGGCGATCTTGAACAGCCAGGTGCTGAACTTGTATTGGGGCTCGTAGGAGCGAATTGATGAGTAAGCTCGGACGAAAACGTCCTGGGTGAAATCCAGGGCCAGCTCCCTTTCTCCGACCATGCGGCCGACATAGCTCAGGAGCGGCCGCTGATACTTCAGGATGATCATCTCAAAGGCCTTTTTGTCTCCTCGAAGGGTCCGCCTGACGAGAACCTGATCTTGTTCTTCATTCATTGAGGACTTCCTGTCCTCAGGGATTCATACGGGAGGCGCCGCATTTGGTTTAGCTATTTTTTCACAGGCGGGAGGTCGTCGATGACCTCGCAGTCGGCCGGGACGTCCAGCTCGAACGTCCGGGGGTCGAGGCGGGGGTTGAGTTTGAGCCCGGAGAAGCGGAATTCCTGCTTGTTTCCCGCCCAATCCAGCAAGATGGCTTTATCGAGGAGCCAGGTTTCCGGATCGGCCTCGAGCAGGATATAGGAGACCTCGCCCTCCGCCTTGGGGATCAGCTTGATCTGGACGGGCGATTTCCGGTCAGAGGGGAAATCCGCCGGCTCGATTATGTAGGTGTCGGCGATCTTGGCCCGGCCCGCGAGCAAGGAAAAAATCGCCCAGTCCTTTTCTTCCGGGGAGAGGGCATGGCGGAAGAGTTGGTTGTCCTCGGGAAAGTAGGCCAGCGAAACGCCTTCCTTATATATAAATATGTTGCTCTCCGGTTCCAGATATTCCCAGCGCATCAGGTCCGGCTTCTGGAGGTAGAGCTTTCCTTTCTCCAGCAGAGGAGTCGCTATCGAGGCGGAGTAGTAGGATTGCTCGAAGTCGGCCCGGAGCGAGCGGAGGGAGGCGAAGGCCTTTTCGATGTTCAGGGCAACTGTCTGGGGTGCTTGGAGAGGAGAGGCAAAAGAAGGAAAAAGGACCAGGAGCAGCCAGACGAACCGCTTTCTTTTAAGCCTCATATCATGGCAATTATAGATAAAATGGGGTATTTTTGCTATAAAAGCAGCCGTGCGTCCGGAGCTATTACTCTTTCTGGCCGGCTATTTCGTCGCCCTGCTTGTCGTGGGCCTGAAGTTTTCCCGCCGGATGACCAACCTGGAGGATTTTTTCCTGGCCTCGCGGTCCCTGTCCGCTTCGCTCGTCTTCCTGTCCTTGACCGCCTCCTGGTTCGGAGCCACCTCCATCCTTGTCACAACCGACGAAGCGTTTCGTTTCGGCGTAAGCGCTTTCTGGCTGGTCGGTGTCCCGGCGCTGGCGACCGTCCTCCTCCTGGCTTTTTTCCTGGCCGGTCCCATCCGCCGCCTGGACGTCCAAACCCTGCCCGGCCTCGTCGAAGCCCGCTACGGCAAGGCGGTCCGGCATGCCGCCTCAGTCTTGATCCTCTGGTACATGATCGTCCTGGCCTCCTCTCAGATGGTCGCCCTGGGTCAATTCCTGAAGCCCTTCTTGGGGGTTCCTTATGTCTGGAGCCTGGGATTGGGCACGGCAGTTGTCCTCGTCTATCTCCTCAGCGGCGGTTTCTTCTCCGTGGTCGCGACCGACGTCCTCCAATGCTTTCTGCTCACGGCGGGGATGGCTGGGCTAGGCGTTTATCTTGCCCTTTCGTCCTCCGTCCAGACGGTCTCCGTGGCGGCCCGGCAAGTGGGCAACACCGGCTATTTTAATTTTTTCCAGGATGGGCAGAGAAACGCCCTTATCGCCCTGTCATTCATTTTGGCCTGGACGATCTCACCCATCGCCTGGCAGAGGATTCAGGCCGCCCGGTCGGTCAAGAAGGCCCGGCAGGGACTTCTGACCGCGGCCGGGGCGTTCATTGTCCTCTACGGCCTGGTCGTGTTCATCGGCGTCTTTTCTTTGCCGCTTTTTTCCGGTCGTTCCCTCCCCCATCCACTTATCTCCGAGATCGTCGCTTCGAAGGCCGGGATTCTGGGAGGCGGAGTCCTGTTTGTCGCCGTTGTGGCGGCCATCCTGTCGACGATGGATACGGCCATCAACACCGGTGCGCTTACCCTTACCCGGGATATCGTCGGTGAGGTTTTTCGGCCGCCCAAGACCGGCCCGTGGCGTCCCGTGAGGACTGGGCGTCTGGCCACCGTTATCGTAGCCCTGCTGGCCTTTGGCATCGCCACCCGTTTACAGAGCATCCTGCAAACCCTCGGGCTGGCCTCCGAGATCATGGCCGAGGGCCTGTTCGTCCCTGGAATGGCCATGTTTATCTTTAAGAAGAAAAGACCTTTGGCGGGAGGTCTGAGCCTTGCCCTGGGAGGAGGGTTCGCCCTGCTCAGCTTCCTCTCCGCGCTGAAGATATTACCGCTGAGCCTTCCAGCCTGGCCGTTTTCTGTCCCCTACGGAGTCGCTCTCAGCCTCTTTGGTTTTGCCGCGGGATACATTATTGATTTGCGCAAGAAACCGGAGCGACAACGATGACATACTCAAATTGCTCGTAATTATCATCGCCGGGAAAGAGTTGCTCGAGTATCCGGTCTGATATTCTCTCCGCGGCCGGTTCGTGATATAGTAAACGAAAATGTCGGTGTGGGAAAAGTTCCGCTGGAGAGTAGTCGGCGCCCTGGGCAGGTTCGTCTTGCGGATCTGGGCAAAGACTTCCCGGATCAAGGTCCTCGGTGAAGACGAATACCGGAAAGCGAAGCAGGCCAAGAAACCGATCATCCTTCTCATCTGGCACGGCCGGCTGATGCTCGCTCCCTATTTCTTCCGCAACCGCAGGATCACCGCGCTGGTCAGCCCAAGCCGGGATGGAGAGGTCATCGCCCAGATCGCTCTGGGCTGGCGCTTCCGCATCGTCCGCGGATCGGGCTCGCACTCGATCGTCCGGGCCTGGGTGGAGATGAGGCAGGACCTCCGGAAGGGCGGCGAGCTCATCATCATCCCCGACGGACCGCGCGGCCCCGACCGCCAGCTCAAACCGGGGTGCCTCAAGCTGGCCCAGGACACGGGTGCCCTCCTCGTCCCCTGGAGCTTTTCTGCCAAACGCAAAAGGTTCTTGAGGAGCTGGGACCGGTTCCTGCTTTTTTATCCGTTCTCCAGGATCGTCGCCATCTACGGGAAACCCATGACTGTTTCTCCGGTCTTGGACGAATCGGATTTCGAGACAGAGCGGAAGCGCATCGAACACGCGCTCAGCGCTCTGGATGCCGAGGCCGACTCCCATTTATCCTAGGTTTTGACGACACGGGCAGCTTTTTATCTTGCCCTTCAATTGGGATTGTGATATATAAGCGCCAAGAGTGATTTCCCGGATAGGAGGGAAAAATGAAAAAAATATCAATCCCCGGCTTGGCTCTCCTGGCTATTCTATTGGCCGTTTCAGGCTCTCTCTCCGGTCAGACAGCCGCAGACCGCATTCGCCAGGGAGACGAGTATTACGCCCAGTTCAACGACGAAAAAGCCTTGGAGGAGTACTTGGCCGCTGCTCAGGCAGAGCCCGAGAACTACGAGGCTCTCTGGAAGACTGCCCGAACTTACTTTGACCTGGGGGACCTCATGGAGGCCAAGGACAAGGCGGCCACCGAAAAACAGCGGAAGCTCTTCACGGACTCGCTCAGTTATGCGAGAAAAGCCGTCCGGGCGAACCCGAACGATACCTGGGGTTACTTCTTCCGTTCGGCCGCCCAAGGTAAGTATGTCCTGACTCAGGGCAAGAAGGAGCAGGTCAACGCCTCCAGGACCATCAAGACCGACATCGAGAAGGCTAATGAATTGGACCCCAACAACGACCTCGCCTACCACGCCATGGGGATTTGGCACCGCAAAATGGACGAGATCGGCGGCGCCCAGCGGTTCCTGGGAGGGATGATCTACGGCAGCATTCCGAAGGGGACGAACGAGGAATCCGAGAAGAATCTGCAGAAGGCTATCACCCTCAAGCCGGACTACACCAATCATCACCTCGAGCTCGGCCGGACCTATCTGGCCATGAAGAAATACGACCTGGCCAAGCAGGAATTCCAGAAAACCCTGGAGCTTCCGAACACGACTTCCAAGTGCGAGACGTACAAGAAGGAAGCGCAGGCCGAGTTGGACGCCCTCAAGAAAAAGGGGAAGTAAACCGAAGTCCCCGACCCCGATACCTGTTCGCCCTGAGTTTACCCGCTCCTCGAACCGTGTTATTCTGTTTGGAGACGCATGCGGATCAACCCGAAGACTTTCATCCTTCTCCTTCCCGGCCTTTTCTTCGCCGCCGGCGCCATGAGTTCCGACCTCAGCTTCCGGGTGTACGGAGGACTGGGGTACGCGGACGGCGGAGACCTCAGCCGGAGCATCTTGGGCTGGCGGGAGTATTATCAGGGCCGTCAAGGCGACGGCTTTTCCTCCACCTACGATTTGGGAGAGATGCACGGGACATCTGAGCTGGGAGTCGAGGCCGTCCTGGCGCTTTCTCGGCGCTGGAGCCTGAGCCTGGGTGTCGGCTATATCCACCAGAAGACGAGCGGAGAAATCACGACTCGGACGACCCGACACGAGGACATAACGAATGGATCCTCGGAGCAATGGACCGTCGATTTCGAGCAGGCGACAGAGCAGAATCCGGTCTATACGAAATTGACGATCCCCATCACGCTCAGCCTGGACTATTCTCTGGCGCTCAACGCCAAATGGACGTTGACGCTGGGAGGTGGAGGAGGGATCTATCCGGGGGATCTTGATCTTCAGGAGTCATACGGCATCGAGTCCGAGAGCATCAGCGAGCAGCAGACGGGGAATGGAGTCGTCCAGTACGTCGACCGGCTCACCACGGTTGGTGATTATTCCGAGAAGACGAAGAGCACGGGGTTCGGCCTGCACGGCCGGATCGGGCTCAACCTTCGGCTCGGTTCTTCCACTTTCCTGTCGATCACGGTCCTCGGCCGCTGGGTAAACATGAAGGGCTGGGAGGGAACCCGCCGCGACGCCAGCGAGTGGCAGTGGACCTATGGGNNCCTCTCGGGCATTTCCATACGGGTCGGGTTCGGCTTCCGGTTCGGCGGGAAGGGCTGAGGAGAGACTCAGCGGGAGACGAAGACCGTCACATAATCGCTCAGCACCAACCCCTGCGCGTTCTCGACCTTCAGCCAAAAAGAGAGAGGCCGGCTGAGGAATCCCCAGGGAATCTTGACCACAAAGGAAGCTTCGCCGCTCCCCGTCTCGCCGGCCGGAATAGGGGGAAAGCTAACTTCGGGCGAGATGATGGCGATCTCCGGGTTGGGGAGGCTGAGTATTCCGCGAAGGCCGGAGACCCCGGACCGCCCCTTGTTTTTTAGCCTGACCGCAATTTCAATGGTCTCCCCCGCCTCGGCCCGGCCGTCGCTGTCGCCAGCGCTCTCGCCTGATGAATCGTCATCGATGGAATAATCGTCCAATCCGACCGAGGTCCAGCCGATATCGGCCGCCAGGGCGGCATCGACAATACCCCAGCCGTAGTCGTTGTTCGGGTTCTGACTGAGGCTGGCCGTGCTTAGCAGGGCCTGACGCACCTGGGCTGGCGTCCAGTCGCGGTGGATTTCGAGGAGGAGCGCCGCCACTCCGGCGATGAGAGGTGTCGAGAATGAGGTTCCCGATCCGTCCCTATAGGTGTCGCTCCGGTCTTCCCGGTTGCCGGCGAGCCAATTGTTGACGCCCAGGGCGCAGACCTCGGGCTTGATCCGGCCGTCGTAGGTGGGACCGGGAGAGCTGAAGGATGAGATTTGCCCGAGGGCGTCAACGGCCCCGCAGGCGATGACGTCGAACCCGTCGGCCGGGGCGATGATATGCCCCCAGGAATTGTTACGTTCGTTGCCGGCCGCATTCACCACCACGACTCCCAGGCTCGCCGCCCGGTTGGCGGCGCGGGTTGTGACCGCCGTCTGTCCATCCATGTCCGGGAACGTGTACCAGTCGATGTAGCCCAGGGAGGAAGAGACGACTTCGGCGCCCAGGCTTTCCGCCCATTCGATCCCGGCCACCCAGTAATCCTCTTCGATCGGCTGTTCAAAGTTTTCGGTCTCTGTCTTGGCCAGGATGAAGTCGGCCCCGTAGGCGGGTCCGACGAGCTCACCCGGTTCGTAGCCGCCGAGAAGGGACCATGTCCCAGTCCCGTGCGAGTCGGAATAGTCGTTCGGGTCGCTGAAGTCCTGGGAGACATCGCCGTCGTCGTTGACGAAGTCATGTTGAGCGATCAAGCGGGCCTGGCGGAAGACCTCGTGCGACGTTCGAAACCCCGAGTCCATCAGGCAGACGATAACCCCGCGGGCGGTGTAGCCCAGCCGATGGAGCGGCCAGACGTCGATCTGGTTGACTTGGGTGAAGGAGGGGCCGTAAAACCCGACCATTGGATCGGCGAGGTCGAGTCGCAGAGCGGCCTGGGGCGGCGACAGCGGTTCACTCCGGCTGAACGAGCGCACGAGTTCCACCCCGCGGACAAAGGGCAGCCGGGCGATCTGCCGGACGGCGGACGGCCTGACTTCGGCGCTGACCGCGTTCAGCCAGCGCGATTTCGCCCGGATCCGCTCGACGAGCGGAGCGATGCTCTCGATATAAGCCGACGAGAGGGGGAGGTCGGCGGCGTCGACGAGATGGCCGGTCTCGAGGACCTTGGAACGGCGCCAAAAGCAGCGGGGGTCCAGCTCTTTCTCGATCCTGGACAGGGCCATCTCAAGAGAGCGGACTCCGGCCCGGCCCTTGTCCGTGAAGGAGATCCAGACTGGCCTTGTCTTTCGGGTGGAGTCCTCGGCGGTCAGCTCATCGGCCAAAAGCCGGCCGATCTTCGACTTCGCCACGAATCGACCGCCGTCCGGCCGGTCCTGCCGACCGGATCCTGCCGCCAGGAAAAAGAACAACGAGGAGACGATCAACAGCGCCGGAAGAATATTTTTGCGCACCACCTCTGCTCCCGGCCCTTCACTCCGAAAAGACCTGCGCCTCGAAAACCTCGATCTTGGCGTCCTTCTGCCATTCATCCTCGTCCAGTCCGGCCTTGAGGCAGCCGTGACGGAGGTAGGTCTCCTTGTCCCAGCCGTACTCCGTGGGGACCTGAGGGAGGAGGAGGCCCTTGGCGATTCCCTTGGAAACGATGATCCCATGCCGGCCGACTTCGATCTCATGTCCATCCTGGACTGGCCGGGGAAGGGTCAGGACGGAGATCTCGATCTTCAGCCGTCCGAGCTCCTCGACCGTGATGGGCTGAAAGCGATAATCCTGAGTGGCGGCGGCGAGGGCCATTTCGACTATGGTCTCGACAAGCGGTTTGTAGGGAAGAGGATAGCCGATGCATCCGCGCAGATGGTCATCGACCTTAAGCGTGACAAACGCACCCCGCTTTTCAGTCAGCTTTTTAGGCGCGGCCTTGGGCCGGGAACGTTTTCCCGTCTTCAGGAATCCTGCGATGGTGTCGCGGGCCAATCTCAGAAGAAACCGCTGCTCATCCGGGTCGAGAAAGTCCTTCATCGTCTCCTCTTCGGCCGCGCGGCCAGGGCTACGGGGACGAGATGGAAGGAATCCGAGTATTCGACTACGGCAGGCCTCAAGACCAGGTCTTTCTTAGGATGAGGGTCGACTTCGACGTAGAGCTTGTTGTAAGCGAAGGGCGGGAATTTCTCGGCCGCTGACCCCGGGCGACGACCGGAAGAGTAAAAGCCGATGATCTTCCCCTCGAAGAGACCGTTTAGAGCCCAGTATTTCCGGGCGCTCGGAAACGGCCCGAAGGGACAGGGATAGATCCTCTCGACAAAGAACCTCCCTCCCCGGCGGTGGCCCAGGAGCAGGCCGCCGGTTTTTCGGCGGGGAATCTCAAGCGCCTGCGCCCGGAGGTGCTGCCAAGCCTCATCGCTGAGATAGACATCCATTTCTTTAATTATAGCAGAATGCAAATCCTCTGGTAAAACGACTGATCAACTGCCTCTGCTTCTTTACCTTGTCAGATGGCCATTCCCGAATGGTCGGTTCATTCCTTCCGTGCCCAAATCATAAGGCTATAGCCCTTCTGGAAAAAGAGAAGGGTGTCCAGGCGGGACAGCATCCAGACAAACGGATAAAGGAGCGAGTACAGGGCGAATGTTTTTTCCTGGGCTTCGAACTCCTCGGCAGAGGCCGGCCGGATATGGCCGTCACGAAGCCTTACGGACGGCCGGCGGGCAAGGAGCTTGATGTAGACGAGGTTCAGGACGAGCTCGAAGAACTCAGAGAAAAAGCGGCTGTAGGTAGTTTTCCTCCAGACGCGAAGGCGGGCCCGGCTGAGCTTAGCTTCAAGTTCGGGGAAGGAATAGCCTTCCCGCTTATGGCCGAAATATTCGAGCCGGAGCCCGATGGCGGAACGGAGCCTGTGCAAGAGAAAGAATCGTCCAGTATGAGGCGTAACCGCGATGAATTCCCCCCCGGCCTTGAGGACGCGGGAGATTTCGGCGAGCGCCCGGTCGTCGCCTTCAATGTGCTCCAGGTAATCGAGACAGAGGACGAGGTCGAACGAGCCATCCCGGAAAGGCAGGTCCTCTCCTTTGAGTTGGATGAGGTCCCGTTCGAGGATGTCCTTGGCCGAAAGAAGGTTGGCCAGGTCCTCGTCGGCGTGGACCCAGAAGCCGCCCCTCCTCCGTGCAAAATAGCCCAGGATACCCTGCGCACAGCCCAGGTCCAGCGCGGCGCGTTCAGGGGAGATGGGGATGGTCTTTTCCAGAAGCCTCAGCTTCTCTTTCTTCTTGAGGGACTTTTTGACCAGCCGGAGCTGCCAGGGTTCTTGGCTCATCGACCGGATTATATGGGGACCAAAGGGAAAAGACAAGGAACGGCCGCGCGGGCAGGGTTCCTCTCGGCTTGCCGAGAGGAGAGCGTAGCGAGGACAGGGAGCGGATTTTTCTCGCGGGGAAAAATCCGCGTCTTTCGGAGGGACTCTCCCGAGCCTTTCTTGACTTGGCCAGGCCTTCGAATTATGATGAACGGCAAGAGCGGAATGATCAAATACGCCCTGGTTGTGGTCGGCCCCCTGGACACGAATTGCTATCTTGTCTACTGCGGGGAGACGCTTGACTGCGCCATCATCGACCCCGGGGCCGAAGCGGAGCGGATTTTTCCCTTGATCTATGAGCTGGAGCTCAAGCCTACCATCCTCCTCAACACCCACGGCCACCTTGACCACATCGGCGCCAACCGGGATATCAAAGAGAAGTTCAACCTCCCTCTCTGTATCCACGGGTTGGATAAGGCGTTCCTGGAGAAAGGCGAGCAGTCCGAGCTGAGCTTTTTCCTCGGGGCCAAGGAATCGCCTCCACCCGACCGGCTGCTCCAGGACGGAGAAACCATCCCCATCGGAAGGTCGAGCCTGCGCGTCCTCCATACTCCCGGGCATACTCCCGGCAGCGTAAGCTTCCAGGGCGACGGCTTTCTCTTTTCCGGCGATACCCTCTTCAACGGAGGCGTCGGCCGGACCGACCTTCCCGGAGGCTCCACCCGGGCCCTGGAAGAATCCATCCGGACGCGGATCCTGACACTCCCCGTCGAAACCATCGTCCTTCCCGGCCACGGGCCGTGGACCACGGTCGGCGAAGAGAAAGAGTCCAACCCTTTTCTCGGATGAACACCACCCACTCCTCCGCCGAGGACGTCCTTCGGCTCTTTCTGGACTACCTCTCGGTCGAAAAGGGACTCTCGGCCAACACCATCCTCTCCTACGGCCGTGACCTCCGCAAGTTTTTCCTGTTCCTCGGAAGAGAGAAGAACGATTGGGCCCGGGCCGACGAGCACATCCTGACGCTTTTTATCCACCGTCAGAGCCAGGCCGGGCTCCAGGCGCGCTCCCTAGCCCGGCTGATCTCGGCACTGAAGTCGTTCTATAAGTTTCTGCTCCTCGACGGGTTAGTATCCAGGAACCCGACGGCGGATCTCACCTCCCCAAAAACATGGTTTTCGCTGCCCAAGTTCCTGACCGTCGACGAGNNGGGCGATGCTCGAAGTCCTTTATGCCACGGGGCTCCGGGTGAGCGAGCTCATCCAGCTTCGGCCGGGCGACATCAACCTGGACGACGGCTATGTCATCTGTCGCGGAAAAGGAGGCAAGGAGAGGGTCGTTCCTCTGGGCAAAACGGCCGCCGCACTCACCAGACGATATCTCGAGGAGGGACGGCCGCGGTTCCAGAAGAAGCCGGCAGAGACTGTTTTCCTGACCCGGCTCGGCGATCCCTTCACCCGTCAGGGCGTTTGGAAGATGTTGCGGGACTATGCCCGGAAGGCGGGGCTGGGCGCCAGGATCAGCCCCCACATCCTCCGGCATTCGTTCGCCACCCATCTCCTGGAGAGGGGAGCGGACCTGCGCTCGGTGCAACTCATGCTCGGTCACAGCCAGATCACGACGACCCAGATCTACACCCACGTCAGCCGGGAGCGTCTTCGCCAGGTCTACGAAAAATTCCACCCCCGCGCCTAGTGTCCCGTCTCGTTAGTCTCTTTCCTATGTCCCCCGCAGGGACGGGACACTTCCAGGGGGGAGTCAAGCTCCCCCCTCGGCGCTTCGCTCCGCTGCGCTGACCCCCTGAGGGGAACGACGCCGTCCCCCTCAAACTCCCCCGCGGTGGCGCGTCTTTCTGGATCGTTCTGATGTCAATTTATTTGTATGACGCACCACTAGGGTCTAACGCTTTTCGGCCGAGAAAAACGGGGGATGATCGACAGGCCCACCTCCACTTTGTGAGACTGGGAGGTGAAGACCGTCCGCCTTTCCTTGGGCAGCCACTGCTGGTGCTTCCATGCCCATGTGAATGTCTTGGCCACGGGGCCGGCGTAGATGTCGGATTCTGGGACCTCGACCCGGTTCGACCCCTTGATGACGCAGGCGTTGTAATCCACCTGCGACTCCTGCTGGCCGTTCGTTTCGGAGGAAGGAAGGAGGAGCACGAAGGCGTCCTCGGGGTCGGCCTGGGGAACCGCCATCCGGTCGACGATGAAATCCAGCCGGAGGTCGTCCTTGTCCCTGATGATGTATTTGAGAGCGAAGGACGGCCTCTCCCGGAAGTCGTTCGTCGTCAGGACGCCTGGGGACTCGGTCAGGGAAGATCTCTCCTGGGCTTCCCAGTCGCAGAGGCGGCAGTCGAGGCGGTAGAGGAGGTAGTCGTGGTCATCCTTCTCCAGCCAGCCCGTCCAGCGGATGGCGAAGGAATAATGACCGACGACTGCCGGCCCCCCCTCGTCCAGCTTGTAATCTCCGTCCGTCTTCAGGGTGAGGCTGACCTCCCACCACAGGGGAGTCTGGCCGAG
>DQHV01000219.1:0-147 GCA_003524335.1 Candidatus Aminicenantota bacterium
CGGGGGAGAGAGTCCAGCGCTGGCTCCCCCGGGCTAAAGTCGTCAAGGCTTTCAACCATGTCGGGAACGCTCACATGGTCAACCCGCAATTTCCAGGCGGCCCGCCGACTATGTTCATCTGTGGAAACGACGGGGGAGCCAAGAAGA
>DQHV01000219.1:221-6652 GCA_003524335.1 Candidatus Aminicenantota bacterium
CCTTTTGTTCGCCTCCACAGCCCAAGCGCAGTACACGCCGTGGCTCTATTGGACGTTCTTGCCAAAAGCGCAGATGGATGAGATCGTCGGCGAAGCCTCAGGTGAGGCGGCCTGGCGGACCATCTCGGTACTCAACGGCTTTAACAGGGACCGTTCGGCCGACGAGTTCAAGGGCACGTTTTTCGAAACACAGTATGTCGTCGACCAGCTCAAGCGTTATGGAATCGAGAAAGTCGATGTCGTCGCCTACCCGGGCGGTGAAGCCTGGGACGGGATTGAAGGTGAGCTCTGGGAAGTCTCGCCTATCCGTCAGAAGCTGGCCTCCCACAACGACATGGTCCCGATGCTGGCCAACGGCAGCTCGCCGACGAAGTGTACCGGCGAACTCGTCTGGATCGGACGGGGCACGGTCGAAGACATCCGCCAGGCCAAGGTGGATGGAAAGATCGTTGTCACCGAAGGAAATATCGGTTCGGTTCACGGCGAAGCCTGTCTTAGGCAGGGAGCCCTCGGCGTTATCGCCATCAGTCAGGGACGGCCCAAGGCCGATACGCTCGAACTTCCCTGGAGCGGCCTCAGCGCCCGGAGGAGGCCGCCGATCCCTG
Organism: Candidatus Aminicenantota bacterium; assembly: GCA_003524335.1. Classification (GTDB taxonomy): domain Bacteria; phylum Acidobacteriota; class Aminicenantia; order Aminicenantales; family UBA8522; genus UBA8522. The sequence goes on from DQHV01000219.1 coordinate 827, forward strand.
GTATGGGCCAGGCTCAGCAGCCCGGAGCGGAACCGCCGGCCCCTCCTCCTCCTCCCAAGTTCGGCTTCAATCTTCCTCTCCGTGAAGGAGAGTTTTTAAAAAGCCGGCTGATGAGGGGAGAGAAGATCTCCGTCGCGGTCGATATAGAAACGCAGACGCTGCCTTACGACCTGGAAAACGTCGTCTGTGTCATCCCGGGGATCGAACCCAATTCGGGAGAGGTTATCTTTTCCGCCCACTTGTTCGAAGGCATCGTCAAACAGGGAGCGAATGACAATATCTCCGGTAGCGCCGCCATTCTGGAGGTGGCCCGGACGCTGCAGACGCTGATTGCCGACGGCCGCCTGCCCCGTCCCAAGAGGTCGATCCGTTTTCTCTGGGGACCGGAGTTCTCGGGGACGAGCCTCTGGGTCAAGGACAACCAGGCCATCATGGAGAAGACCCTCTGCAACATCAACTTGGACATGGTCGGGGAGTGGCTGACCAAGTGTCAGGCCCATATGTGCTTGATGCGGACGACCTACGGAAATCCCCACTACATCAACGACGTCATGGAAAACTACTATCGGTATGTCGGAGAGGGCAACCGCGAACGGATCCAGAACAGGAGCTCCTCATATCCCGTCCCGCTGCGGATCGTGGCGCCTTTCGGCGCCGACGCNNATCGGAGCGGCGGCCGCCTATACCATCGCCTCGGCGGACGATGATCTGGCCGTCCGCATCGCTGCCGAGACGGCGTCGAACGCCACGCGGCGGCTCGGCCACCAGTTCATGGTCGGTCTCGAGGAGCTCAACTCGGCCAAGGCCGAATCCTTCGCCGAATCCTACAAGTCCGCCCGGGCCTACGTCGAGGCGGCATTGATAAACGAAAGAGAAACGCTCGACAGCATCCTGGAGCTCACGGCCGACAGGGCGAAGGTCGGCGCCTACATCATCAAGATGAAGAGGACGGTCGAAGCCGTCGCCGCCGCCCATCTTGCCGCCCTGCAGACGCACATGGAGACGGTCGCGACAAAGTTGGGGACGAAACCCGTTGTCCCGGTTTTTTCGGACCTCGAAAAGAAGGCGGCCAAGATGATCCCGCGTCCAACCTCCAAGGTCAAGGCGGAAGGTTACCGGGGATACGCCAAGCTCATCGAGCAGGTCCCCAAGGAAGAGAAGGCCAAGTTTCCTTATGTCGCGCTCGGGCCCGCCGATTTCATGGGCAATACGGCCGACCTCCAATGCCTGATCAACGGGACCCACAGCGTCCTGGAAATCAAGAAGATGCTCGACGCCCAATCCCAGCGCAAGTCAAACCTTCAGCATATCATTAACTACATCCAAGTGCTCAGGCTCGCCGGCCTGGTCGAGATCAAGGAGCTTAAATAGGTTGTTCCTCGGCCGAGTGGGGCTTTTTATCCCCTGCTACATCGACCAGGTCTATCCCCGGGTGGGGATGGCGACCGTCCGGCTGCTCGAGAAACTCGGGGTTTCTTTCGAATTCCCCGAAGACCAGACCTGCTGCGGCCAGCCCCAGTTCAATTCCGGCTGCTTCAAGGACGCGGCCAAGCTGGCCGGCAAGATGCTCCGGATTTTCAAGGACTACGACTGGGTCGTTTGTCCATCGGGGAGCTGTACGGGCATGGTCCGGGAGTATTATGAGCTCCTCCTCGAGCGCGACAAAGAAAGCGACGACTTCAAGCATCTCGTGTCTCACACCTTCGAGCTCTGCGAATTCCTCATCGACATCTTGAAGGTCGAAACGATCGACGGGTCTTTCCCCCACAAGGTCGGCCTCCACCAGAGCTGCCACGGCCTGCGCGGCCTCGGTCTCGGCGTCCCGAGCGAGCAGGTTTTGCCGGGGCGGATTGGCAAGGTGAGGCGGCTCCTCGAGTCGCTGCGCGGGATCGAGATCGTCAACACCGGCCGTTCCGACGAGTGCTGCGGGTTCGGCGGCACTTTTTCGGTCTTTGAGGGTACGGTCTCGAGCTTCATCGGCCGGGACCGGATCAAGGACTACGAACAAGCCGGCGCCGAGGTCATCGTGAGCTACGATGTGAGCTGCCTGATGCACCTCGACGGCCTCATCCGGCGGGATAAAAAACCGCTCAAGGTCCTGCACATCGCCGAAGTCCTCGACGGAGCGGCCTCATGAAGAGCCACGCCCGGCTGGCCGCCGCCTTCCTGAAACAGGAGAAGAGGGCGCACTGGCACGACCAGGCCCTGTGGTATGTCCGCGAGAAACGGGACCGGATGGCCGCCTCTGTCCCCGACTGGGAAGCCCTCCGGGAAACCGCCCAGGCGATCAAGCGCCACGCTCTCGCCAACCTGCCCCGCTATCTCGAGGAGTTCGAGCAAAACGCCGCGGCCCGGGGAGCGATCGTCCACTATGCCCTGGACCCAGCCGAGCACAACCGCATCGTCCTCGAGGTCCTGAAATCTAAAAACGCCCGGCTCGTCGCCAAGAGCAAATCCATGCTGAGCGAGGAATGCGGATTGAACGAATTTCTTGAGAGGAACGGTGTCGAGGTCGTCGAGACCGACCTGGCCGAGCGGATCATCCAGCTGGCCGGCGAGCGGCCGAGCCATATCGTCCTGCCGTCCATCCATATCCGGAAGGAGGAGGTCGGGGAGATATTTCATGAGCACCTGGGAACGGAGAAAGGCGAGAGCGACCCCACCCGTCTGACCCGGGCGGCGCGGACGCACCTGCGGGAAAAATTTCTGGCCGCCCAGGCCGGGATCTCGGGCGTCAACTTCGCCGTCGCGGAGACGGGAGCCGTCGTCATCTGCACCAACGAAGGCAACGCCGACCTCGGGAACTCGCTGCCGGACCTCTATATCGCGGTCATGGGTGTGGAAAAGGTCATCCCGAAGACAAAGGACCTAGGTGTCTTCCTGCGGCTTCTTTCGCGCTCGGCGACCGGGCAGCCGATCTCGGCCTACACATCGCATCTTCTGGGGCCGCGGCCCGGCCAGGAGATGCACATCGTCATCGTCGACAACGGCCGGAGCGAAATCCTCCAACGGGAGAGATTCTATAAAGCGGCCTTCTGCATCCGCTGCGGGGCCTGCCTCAACACCTGTCCGGTTTACCGGCGGAGCGGCGGGCACAGCTATAACTACGTCATCCCCGGGCCGATCGGGACGATCCTGGCCATGCACCGCGACCTCAAAAAATACAAAGATATGCCGTACGCCAGCACGCTTTGCGGGTCGTGCACGGCCGTCTGCCCGGTAAAGATCGATATCCACCGCCAGATCGTGCTCTGGCGGAACGAGGTGGTTGAAGCGGGCCATCTCGGCCGGGCCAAGTCGGCGGCGCTCAAGACGGCCACGCTCGGGATGAAGCGGACGCGGCTATTCCGGTTGGGAGGGTGGACAGTGCGCAAGCTCCTGCGGAGCCTGCCGCCGTTTGTTTTCAATAACCGTCTGACGATCTGGGGGAGGTCGCGCGACCTGCCGAAAATGCCCGCCCAAAGCTTCAGGGCGGAGTACCGGGCGCATTCCAAGAGTAAGACGAACCTGTCAGAGTCAGGCCTGAACAGAGAAGGCCGATCATGACGGACACGCGCCGATTAATCCTAGACCGCCTCAGGAAGCATGCTATCGCCGGAGACACCTCGTACCCCGCCTATTCGCACCCTCATGCCGGGATCAGTGACCTCCGGCGGTCGTTCCAGTCGGTCATCGAGTCGGTGGGTGGCGAATGTCGGTATGTCGCGGACCTGGAAGCCGCGCGGAAGGTAATCTCCGGCTCTGAGATATTGACTGCGGCGAAAACGATCTGTTCACACGTCAAGGAGGTCGCAGAGGGCAACTTCGACGCCGAAGCGAAATCCGATGCCCATCAATGCGCGGACGTCGACCTGACCATCGTTCGGGGCGCACTCGGAGTCGCCGAGAACGGGGCGGTCTGGGTCAACGCCGACCCGCTCCGCCACAGGGCCCTCCTCTTCCTCTCGGAAAACCTCATCCTGGTCATCGAAGGCAGGGACATCGTGCCGGATATGGAAAGCGCCTATGCCCGGATCGATTTCACCCGCCTGCGGAGCGGCTACTTCATCTCCGGGCCATCCAAAACCGCGGACATCGAGCAATGCCTGGTCATTGGCGCCCACGGCGCCAAGTCGGTTCTCGTCCTGGTCGTGGGTTAGCGTCCTCATTAGAAATTCTCCAAGAGTCCTAGGATCTGGCCGAGCTTGGCCGGAAAGTCTGATAGCCGCCGAGACTTCACAAAATCCGTCTGCGGCCGGCGGAGGGGAAAACCAAATTCCTATGATACGTGTTCAGGTATTGGTATCGTGTTCGCATGTCTAATCTTCCATTATACCCACCCTCCTCCTGAGCCTCGGTTACATATTAGCTGATTCATTGCGCTCCCTTGAATCCAAATAGCGCCTGCGCTACCATAATAAATATCTGACTTGGGGAGATCATCATGCAGAATATTTTTAAGGGATATCACTTCCTGCTTCTGTTCTTCATCCTTTATGCGGAGACAGGGGCGACCCAGAATTCGCAGAAAATAAGGACCCAAAAGGAAAATGGCGTTACAGTCGTAGAAAATCCGAAAACGCCGGTGCCTTTAGAGGGAATGCCTTCCCATCCCGTGCTTAAGGAGGATCTGATTATTGGCCGAGCGCGCGCAGACCAGACATTTGTTTTTTCCAGTGTGCACTGGCTGGGAGTCGATGATAAAAAAAACATCATTGTTTACGATGGAAAAGAAGTGCGCTTCAAGGTCTTCGATAAAAACGGAATATCCACCCGAAAATTCGGGAAAAAAGGGCAGGGACCGGGTGAGATCATGAGTCCTATGGGAATTGGGATGGTCGACCATAAACTCATCACCGTTAATGACAGCGGCAACAACCGATTTGCCTACTATTCCATGACCGGCGAATGCATGAAGGAGACCAACCGAGGAAAGCACCGACTCTTCCAGGGGCTAGCCGATCAGGACGGGAATATATATGGAATTACTCTAAAGTTCGGGAACACGGTTACCCAGGAGCTTATTAAATACGATTCGCATTTCATGCCTCTGAAGACAATCGCTTCGATCGTTCTGCCCAAGGAGCCTCCGCCTGCCGAGTTGATGGAAAAGACACTTTTTTCAGTAAAGGATGATGGATCTTTTTTGCGGGCGAGCACCTATACCTACGAACTCTATCTTCACAACAGAAACGGCGATCCGGTGCGAAAGATTAGAAAAGATCATGACCGTACCAAGATCACCGAAGAGAACTTGAAAAAAATAGCACCGAGGTTCTATCCTGACCGACCTATACCTTCGTCGTTTCGCATTCCCGGCCACTGGCCGGAGCATTATCCGGTCTTTACTGATCTTCTCCGTGATGACACGGGACGGATTTATGTCCGCCTCTTCCCTTCCCATGACGGGGACCCGGCTCTTTATGACGTGTTTGATCCCGAGGGCCGGTATTTCGCCGTTCTTTCGCACCCCCGGAAAGAGAAAATCGTTCTCATTGAAAATAACGAAGTCTATTGCCTGGTTGAATCAGACGAAGAGGGGAGTCCCCTGGTCAAACGCTATCTCCTTGACTGGAAATGAGTTGAAAATCCTCTCCTATCTGTGGGTTCGCAAGGAAGATTATTGAGCGTGTTCGTGGCCGACAAGCCTGACCCACCGCCAATTGTTTGTCCGGAAGTCCTGATGGCCCCCGAGACTTCGGCCGAATATTTTTCCTTCTATGATAGCTTTTTTTGGCCAGGCCTGAGATCGCCTGATTACTTGAGGATATTCAAACAGACCGTGATGAGCAGAGCATTGGTGAAATCGATAAAAAAGGCGCCGACCATCGGCACGACCAGAAAAGC
>DQHV01000318.1 GCA_003524335.1 Candidatus Aminicenantota bacterium
TCTCGACCATTTACAGATGGACGTGATAGCATTCACACACAGGGGGAGTTGGACGTCAAAGACCTCAGGTGAGCCTAGATGTTAAATCAAACGCAACGATTGCAGATGCTTGAACAGGCACTGAAAGACAAGGCCCCGCAGACCTACCTGAAACTGGAGGCGGAAGGGAAGCTCCAGGCTTTCCTGAAAAAGCGTGAAGGGGAGATAATGGAGAGCTATTATCGAGCATACGGCGAAGTGTATTACCAGATTCTCCAGGAAAATTCGGATAAAGACAAGACGGCGCTGGCTCTGGCGATGGCGCGAACCCAGAAAATGAATGACGCCATCGCAACATGGGCCGAATTCACAGATCCTGAAGATTCCTAGAGCAGATGTCACGTCCCATTCTACTTGTTGAAGACGACCTGAAACTCGCCGAGATCGCCCGCGTCTATCTGGAGCAGGCCGGTTTCCCGGTCATCCACACGGAAAGCGGGGTCAGAGCCCTGGCCCTGGCCAAGACGGAAAATCCCGTCCTGGTGGTGCTCGACCTGATGCTCCCCGACCTGAGCGGCGAGGCGGTCTGCCGGGAGTTGACCGAGTCCACCGACATCCCAGTCATAATACTGACCTCCAAGTCTTCCGAAGAAGAGCGGCTGACCGGGTTCGCCCTCGGGGCCGACGATTACATCGTCAAGCCGTTCAGCCCGCGCGAGCTGGTCTGCCGCATCCAGGCGGTCCTCAAACGGGCCGGGAAGGCCGGCGGTGCCGACCGGCTCAGCTTCAACAACGGTACCCTCATCCTCGACAACGCCAGCTTCAGCGTCATCTGCCAAGGCCGGCCAGTCAAGCTGACCGCGGTGGAATTCAAACTCCTCTTCGCCCTTGCCTCCACTCCCCAGAAGACCTTCACCCGGGAAGAGCTGATCGACAAGGTCATGGGATACCGGTTTGAGGGGTACGAGAGAAACATCGACTCCCACATCAAGAACATCCGCCACAAACTGGGCGACGATCCCCATTCCCCGGAGTTCGTGCTGACCGTCTACGGTCTGGGCTACCGGTTCGGCGGGGCAAAAGATGCGTAGCAGTATCCGCTGGAAATTCATGCTGGTGCTCATCTTCGTAGCCGCCCTCGGCGTGTCGTCAGCACTGATTCTTCGGGCTCTGATCGTCCGCGATTTCGGCCAGTTGACCGAGGGGGAAATGGAAGACCGCGTCTACTGGGTGAGTGCCGCCCTGGAAACGGCTTTCGAGAAGAGCCGGGGCTGGAATCAGGAGGTAGTGGCGGGAGATGCGGTCTGGGCATTGCTGCTCGGCATCGAGACGCGGGTGAAAGACCGGACCGGCTCCCTCGTAATGGAGACTGCCGGGGCTCTCAAACAACTCACCCCGTCCAGCCGTCAGCGCATTCTGGCAAGTGCCGGTTTCGACCCGGATCGCGGCCGCGGCCCGTATGTCGGCTATCCGCTGTTCCTCAAAGGAGAAGAAATCGGCCGCCTGGAGGTGCGCTTTTTCCCGCGAGGTAAAAATGCTCTCTTCGTCTCCCGAACCAACCGGCTTCTCCTCGTCTCGGCACTGCTCCTCGGCAGCGTTGCGATTCTGTTGAGCATTTTCCTCGCACGCAGACTTACCCGTCCCATAAGCCGGCTGGCACGGGCGGCGGACAGCATCAGCCAGGGAAACCTGAACGAGCGGCTTGAAATCACCGGCAGCGACGAGTTGGCGACCCTGTCCCACTCTTTCAACCGGATGGCCCAAACACTCGAAAAGCAGAACGCCCTTAGAAAAAAGATCAACGCCAATTTCGCCCATGAGATGCGAACGCCGCTGGCCATCATGCAGGGACAACTGGAAGGAATGCTCGACGGCCTCATCCCGAAGGAGCGGCACGTGCTGGAATCCCTGCTGGAGGAAAACCTCCGCCTTGCCCGGATCGTGGCCAACGTCGAGGAATTGGTCCAGGCCGAGGCCAGCGTCTTATCCCTGAAGCGTATTCGTCTTTCCCTGAAAACGCTGCTGGAGAGCATCGCCCAGCGCTTTTCCGAGACGGGCGGTAAGAAAAACATCTCCTTCTTGGTTGCCTGCGGTGAAGAGGTCCGGGTCAATGCCGACCCCGAACGGCTGACCCAGATCCTCATCAACCTGGTAACCAACGCCGTCAAGNNCCATCGACAGCAGTGGAACCATCCGGCTCAGCGGCGCAGCCGAAAGGGATGGCTGCCGCGTTGAGGTAACGGATACGGGTCGGGGCATAGCCGAAGCAGACCTAGCGCTCATCTTCGAGCGCTTCTATCGCAAGGAGAGTGACGGCCTTGGACTGGGGTTGCCGATAGTCCGCGAACTGGTGGACGCCCATGGCGGCACCATCGAGGTCGCGAGTCGGCCCGGGGAAGGAAGTACCTTTACCGTCTGGCTGCCCGAACAGGAAAAATCTCCATAATTCTCCATAACCTCTTCATGATTCCCCCACAACCCTTTGCTATGCTTGAATCATCAAAAGAGGGCACAACAGGCTGACGAGGCAGGGACGATGATGCGAAGGCTCGGAATAATCCTCATAATGACGGTTGTTGCGGCGCTG
>DQHV01000380.1 GCA_003524335.1 Candidatus Aminicenantota bacterium
AGATCTGCAGGCAGAAGCACGGTTGGAGGGCCGGCAAATCTGCTTGTAGGTGCGCCATTCTGAGATTCGCGGAAATTGTCGAATTCGGGTGTGCCGATTCTTACCTGCGGGATAAAAATCACCTGTTTGTCCTCTTCGATGTTGTTGGTAGCTCCCATTGAGGAGCGGACGATACGGGTGTGATTGTCAATCACCCTGTAGCTCATGTAATAGGGAGGGTACTCCCCCTTCTGCAGGACAGTCATCTGACTCTTGATCTCCCCCTTTAGGAGGTCAAGCATCTTGTCCTGTGCAGAGAGCTCTGCNNGCGCCGCAATTTCTGTTAACTAACTAATATACTGCATATTAAAAACAACAAACTTTTAACTTCAAAGAGTTTCTCTTTCCTAATTAATTACATTTCTGATAATTAACATAAATTGCGGCGCAAATCGCGCCCTACTTCATAAACACAAAATATACCGCCATCACCAGACAAAAAAAGGCGGCGAAGTGGTTCCAGCGGATGGGTTCGTTTCCGAAGAACATGGTTGAGAAGACTACAAATACGACAAGGGTGATGACCTCCTGAATGACCTTGAGCTGCATGAGGGTGAAAGTTCCGCCGTTACCTATGTAGCCCATGCGGTTGGCTGGCACCTGGAACATATATTCTACAAGCGCAATCATCCATGAAAAGAGAATGACACCGTACAGCGGCCAGTTGCTTATCGCTCCGGTTTGCTGAAGTTTTATGTGGCCGTACCAGGCGAGAGTCATAAAAATATTTGCTACTACCAGCAGAAGAATTGTATATGCACCGTTCATAAGGTCAGTTACTTTTATCTGTATGAAAACAATGGAGTTGTAAAAATTGGTGCAAATATACACTCCATCTTTATTATCTTTGTTTCAAATTTTATCTTTCTTATATGAAATATCTAAAAATTATGCTGTTTGCAGGCGCACTGGGGCTGATGTTCAGCTCATGCAAGGAATCCGCCGTAAAGGAGGAGCCCTTTAAATATCTGGCAGATGAATTTGCCGACATTAAAGTAATCCGTTACAGAATCCCGGGCTGGGACTCTCTCTCATTCCAGCAGAAAGAGTATATCTACCACCTGAGCGAGGCTGCCAAAAGCGGACGCGACATCTTCTGGGATCAGAACTTCAGGCACGGACTCAGAGTCCGCAAGGTACTGGAGAACATTTTCGAAAACTACAAAGGCGAACAAGAGAGCGAAGATTGGAAGAATTTTGTGATATACGCAAAAAGGGTATTCTTCAGCAATGGTATTCACCACCACTATGCAGAGGAGAAATTCATCCCTGCATGCAGTCAGGAGTACTTCTCAAAACTGCTTACAGAGAGCGGACAGGAGGGCGAATCGGCAGAGATCCTTCCGCTGCTTTACGATCCGGCAGTTTATCCGCACAGAAAAAACATAACAGGCGAAGGCGACCTGCTTCTGGGAAGTGCTGTAAACTTCTATGATGGTGTGAGCAAGGCCGAGGCTGAGGCTTTCTATGCAAAGATGATTGATGCAAAGGACACAACTCCGGTTTCATATGGTCTTAACTCTAAGCTGGTTAAGAGAGACGGCAAGATTTTCGAAGAGGTTTATAAGGTAGGCGGACTTTACGGTCCTGCAATTGAGAAGATTATCTCTCACCTTGAGGCTGCCTCTGCTGTTGCAGAAAATGACACTCAGAGGGGTTATATTGCCAAACTTATTGAGTACTACAAGAGCGGCGACCTGAATATGTGGGATGAGTACAACATTGCCTGGGTTAAGGACACCGAAAGCCAGGTAGATTTCATCAACGGTTTTATTGAAGATTACAACGACCCGATGGGCATGAAGGCCAGCTGGGAGTCGGTCGTCAACTACAAGGACCTGGCCGCGACGAAGCGCGCCGATGCGATCTCGGGGAGCGCCCAGTGGTTCGAGGACAACTCGCCGGTCGACCCCCGCTTCAAGAAGAAAGAGGTCAAGGGCGTCTCGGCCAAGGTCATCACCGCGGCCATGCTCGGCGGCGACTGCTATCCCTCGACGCCTATCGGCATCAACCTGCCGAACGCCAACTGGATCCGCAAGAACCACGGCTCCAAGTCCGTGACCATCGAGAACATCACCTACGCCTACGACCAGTCCTCGCTCAAGTCGCCCTTCGGGCAGGAGTTCACCTTCAGCGCAGAGCTCCTCGAGCGGGCCAAGACGTACGGGCCGCACGCCGGCAACATCCACACGGACCTCCACGAGGTCCTCGGCCACGGCTCGGGCCAGCTCCTGCCCGGCGTCGCGGACGAGGCGCTCAAGAACTACAGCTCTCCGATCGAGGAATCCCGGGCCGACCTCTTCGCCCTCTACTACATCATGGACGATAAGATGCTCGAGCTCGGCCTGCTGCCCCACGCCGACGCGGCCAAGGCCGAGTACGACCTCCAGATCCGCAACGGCCTGATGACCCAGCTGACCCGGATCCAGCCGGGGAAGACCGTCGAACAGGCCCACATGCGCGGCCGGGCCATGGTCTCCCACTGGGTCTACGAGAAGGGCAAGCCCGAGAACGTCATCTCGCGGGTGACCAAGGACGGCAAGACCTACTTCGTCGTCAACGACTATCCGAAGCTCCGCCGCCTCTACGGCCAGCTCCTGGCCGAGGTCCAGCGGATCACGAGCGAGGGCGATTACGAGGCGGCCAAGGCCCTCATCGAGACCTACGGCGTCCAGGTCGATCAGGAGCTCCATAAGGAGGTCCTCGAGCGCTACGCCAAGCTGAACCTGGCCCCTTACGCCGGCTTCGTCAATCCGGTCCTGACCCCGGTCGTCGCCGACGGCCGGATCGTCGACGTCAAGATCGATCTCACCGAGGGCTATGTCGAGCAGATGCTGAGGTACGGCCGGGACTACGCGTTCCTGAAATAGCCCGGGCGGCGCCTGTTGACGGCCCCGCGCGCCGGGCGTATCATGCCCCTAGGGAGCGGGAGCGCCGGGAGGACGACGAGGAGGGAGCATGGCCGAAGAGGAGATCGGGCACGTCATCCACTTCTTCCCGAAGATCAGCGTCGCCGTGATCGAGATCACGGCCGGCAGCCTGAAGGTCGGCGAGACGATCCGGATCAAGGGCCATACGAGTGATTTCACGCAGACCGTGGAGTCGCTCCAGCAGGAACACCTGCAGGTCCCCGAGATCGCCAAGGGCGCCTCGGCCGGGATGAAGGTCAAGGAGCACGTCCGGGAAGGGGACAAGGTCTTCAAGGTCACAGAAGGCGCCTGATCACGGGTGGTGCGGGCGCACGGGCCGCTCCCGCGGCCCGGAGGAAAAGGGAAGAAAACCGCCCTCCTGCCGTCCAAATGCTATAATGGATTTCTATATCTAGCTTTGTGTGAGGTTCGCCGTGGCTCATATCGACCTGAAAAAGCTCTCGAGCAGGCTCTGGGCCAAGAAGGCCCGGCCCTTCACCATCGTGGCCGCCCTCTTCCTCATCTTCCTCGTCTGGCAGATCGTTTCCCGGCTTCCGGGCGGCGGACCGCAAGGCGGCCCGCGCGGAGCCGCGGTCGCGGTCGATATCGCGGCCGTCGAACACGGCGAGATCCGGGACATCGGCACCTTCTCGGGGACCCTGATCCCGAAATCCTATTTCACGGTCGTTCCGAAGATCTCCGGCCGGCTCAAGGCGCTCTACGTGGATATCGGGGACGAGCTCACCCGCGGCCAGCTCGTGGCCCTTCTCGAGGATGAGGAATACCAGCAGCAGGTCATCCAGGCCGAGGCCGACCTGGGTGTCGCCAAGGCCAATCTGGACGAGGCCGCATCCTCCCAGGAGCTGGCCCAGAAGGAGCTCGAAAGGGCCCGGACCCTTCACGAAAAAGGCATCCTGTCGGTTGCCGAGCTCGAGGCCGCGGTGTCCTCGTTCGGGACCCGGAACGCGCGCCATAAGGTCACCCAGGCCCAGATAGCCAACCAGCAGGCGGCCCTGGAAACGGCCAGGGTCCGGCTGTCCTACACGCGGATCCGCGCCGCCTGGGAAACGGAGGGGGGGGCCCGTTTTGTCGGGGAGCGCTTCGTCAACGCCGGCGCGATGCTCTCGTCGAACACGCCGATCCTGTCGGTCATCGAGCTCAAGCCGATCACGGCCGTCATCCACGTCACCGAGAAGGACTATTTCCGGATGAAGAACGAACAGCCGGTCGCCCTGACCAGCGGGGCCTTCCCGGGGAGGGAATTCATGGGCCGGGTGGCCCGGATCGCGCCCCTCCTCAAGGAAACCTCACGGGAGGCCCGGGTCGAGGTCGAGATCGACAACCTCGACGGCGCCCTCAAGCCGGGCATGTTCGTCAACGCCCGGATCGAATTCGTGAACAAGTCCGACGCGACAGTCGTCCCTACCAGTGCCCTCGTGAACCGTGGCGCCCTGCAGGGGCTGTTCCTGGCCGACATCGAGAACAAGAAGGCCGTGTTCCAGGCCGCGACGGTCGGCATCGTCGAAGGCGACCGGGCCGAGATCGTCGAGCCGGCCCAGCTCGCGGGTTACGTCATCACCCTCGGGCACCATCTCCTCGAGAACGGGACGCCGATCATCCTGCCCGCCGATGCCCCCGGCGCAGCAGCCCCGGCGCCGAAGAAAGCCCCTGGAGACAAGCGATGAAGCTCTCGGAATTCTCCATCCGCCGGCCCATCTTCACGTGGATGGTGACGCTCGTCGTCATCATCATCGGCCTGGTCTCGCTGACCCGTCTGCCCGTCGACCTCATGCCCGAGATCATCTATCCCACCCTCAACGTCAACGCATCCTACCCCAATACCGGGCCCGAGGAGATCGAGGAGCTCATCACCCGGCCCATCGAGGAGGCCCTGAGCGCCGTGCCCGGGGTCGAGGAGGTCTTCTCGTCCTCCTCGGAGGGGTCGAGCTCCGTCCGGATCATGTTCTCCTGGGGGACCGACCTCGACGCCGCGTCCGACGACGTCCGCGAGCGCATCGACCGGATCGCGGGCCGCCTGCCCGAGGAAGTGGACAGGCCGACCCTGCGCAAGTTCGACCCGGCCCAGCAGCCCATCCTGCAGTTCGGGGCCCTCAGCAACCTGGATCCCGTCCAGGGGCGCCGCATCATCGACGAGCAGATCGCCTACCGGCTCGAGCGCGTGGCCGGCGTCGCCTCCGTAGACGTCTTCGGCGGCCGGCAACGGGAGATCCAGGTCAACCTGGACCCCCTGAAGCTCAAGGCCCTGGGCCTGCCCCTCGACGTCATCACCAGCAAGATCCGCCAGGAGAACGTCGACAGGCCGGCCGGGGTCGTCGAGCGGGGCAACTACGAGATCCTCGTCCGCATCCCCGGCGTCTTCACCAACCTGGACCAGCTCCGGGACACCGTTGTCGCCGTCCGGGACGGCGTGCCTATCCAGCTCAAGGAGATCGCCAGCATCGACGACACCTTCCAGCGCATCACCCGCGTCGTCCGCATCAACGATAAGGAGGGGACGCGGCTGGCCGTCTACAAGCAGTCGGGCGAGAACACGGTCAAGGTCGCCGAGGCCGTGTTGAAGGAGATCGCCGAGATCCAGCGGGACATCCCCCAGATCGAGCTAGTGCCGACCTCGAACAGCGCAGAGTACATCCGGCGCGCCATCAACAACGTCGGATCGTCCGCCATCTGGGGCAGCGTCCTGGCCATCCTGGCCCTGCTCGTCTTCCTGGTCAGCGTCCGCAGCACCCTGGTCGTCGCCGTCTCCATCCCCATCTCGCTCATCGGAACCATCGCCCTGATCTACTTCGGCGGCTTCACGCTGAACACGATGACCCTGGGCGCCCTGGCCCTCGGCATCGGCCAGCTCATCGACAGCTCCATCGTCGTCCTCGAGAACATCTACCGCATGGAGGAGGGCGGCGTCCCGCCGCTCAAGGCGTCGATCGACGGAGTGAACGAGGTGGCCGCGCCCATCGCGGTCGGGGCCATCACGACCTGCGTCGTCTTCCTGCCGATGATCTTCATGCGGGGCATGTCAGGGGTCATGTTCAAGCAGCTGGCCTACGTCGTCAGCTTCGCCAACCTGATGGGGCTGTTCGTCGCCCTGACCATGGTCCCGATGCTCTCGAGCCGGCTCATCCGCGTCGTCAAGCCGGTCGGACCCGAAGCGAAGAAGCCGGCCGAGCGGCTGGTCCGGTTCTTTCTGGGGGGATTCCGTAGGCTGGAGGACTGGTACAAACGGCTGCTCCACCGGGCCCTGGACCACCGCGTCTTCGTGCTGACCAGCGTCGCGGCGCTGCTCGTCGGCAGCCTGTTCCTCCTCCGCCTCGTCGGGACCGAGTTCATGCCCGCGACCGACGAGAATGAGGTCCGGGTCACGGTCGAGATGGAGGTCGGAACGCGCCTCGAGGTGATGAACAAGACCTTCGCCATCGTCACGGAGATCGTCAAGGCGGCCGTCCCCGAGATCGTCAGCCACGAGGAGAGCTTCGGCGGCGGCGGCTGGCGCAGCGGCGCGAATTCGGGCAACATGACCCTCAAGCTCGTGTCGAAAACGAAGCGGTCGAGGTCGAGCGAGGAGATCGCCATCGACCTTCGCCGGAAGCTGGCCAACATCCCCGGCACGGTCGTCCGGACACGGGCGAGCGGCGGGCAGATGATGTTCGGCATGCGCGGCGGCGGCGGCCAGGAGCGGCTCCAGGTCGAGATCCGCGGCTACGACCTGACCGTGTCCGAGGCCCTGGCCGGGAAGGTCCAGGAGGTCGTCAAGACCGTCAAGGGCGTCACCGATACCCGGATCAGCCGCGAGGTCGGCAACCCCGAGGAGCTCTTTATCATCGACCGGCAGGCCGCGGCCGATATGAAGCTCTCGGTCAACAACATCGGCCAATCCATCCAGACCGTCCTGTCGGGGACGCAGGCCGGCTACTTCCGGGAGGCCGGGCGGGAATTCCGCATCCTCGTCAAGGTCAAGGATTCGGAGTTCCTGGATTTCCAGGACATCCTCGACCTGACCGTGTCCAACTCGGAGGGGGAGCAGATCAGCCTGCGCAACGTCATCAACACCCGGCCCCGGCGGGGCCCGATCCGCATCGAGCGGCGGGACCGCGAGCGAGTCGTCACCGTATCCGGCGAGATCGCCGGCCGGGACCTGGGTTCGGTCATGGCCGATGCCCGGGACGCCCTGCGCTCGGTCCCGGTCCCCCGA
>DQHV01000305.1 GCA_003524335.1 Candidatus Aminicenantota bacterium
CCATCGGCATCGCCGGCATGAACCGTCTCCTCCAGATCAACGTGCTGGCCTTTTCCGGCCGCGCGGTCGAAGCGGCAGGAGATGTCGACACCGTGCTTCTGGACAAGACGGGGACGATCACCCTGGGCAATCGGCAGGCNNCTGGCCGACGAGACGCCGGAAGGCCGGTCGATCGTCGTCCTGGCCAAACAAAAATTCGGCATCCGGGAACATCAGTTCGGGAGCAGGGAGAAGGTCGAATTCATCCAGTTCACGGCGCAGAGCCGGCTGAGCGGAATTGACATGAACGGCACAAAAATCCGGAAAGGCGCGATGGATGCTATCCGTGACTTCATCAAAACAATAAACCCCGGGGCCGAGATCGACCGGCAGACTCTAGCCAGCCTGGACAGGATCGCCAGGACGGGAGGAACGCCGCTGGTCGTCGTCGAGAATGACCAGACTCTTGGAGTCATCCATCTCAAAGACGTCCTCAAGGGGGGGATTAGCGAAAGGCTGAAGAGGCTCCGCACCATGGGCATCAAGTCCGTGATGATCACCGGGGACAACCCGGTGACGGCTGCCTCTATCGCCGCAGAGGCAGGAGTGGCCGATTTTGTCTCCGAAGCAAAACCCGAGGACAAACTTTCGCTCATCCGGCGCTATCAGTCGGAGGGACACATGGTCGCCATGATCGGCGACGGGACAAACGATGCTCCGGCCATTGCCCAGGCGGATGTGGGCCTGGCCATGAATACCGGGACAGCGGCGGCCAGGGAGGCGGGCAATATGCTGGACCTGGATTCTAATCCTACAAAGCTCATCGAAGTCGTCGAAGTCGGGAAGCAGATCCTGATCACCAGGGGGACCCTGACGACCTTCAGCATCGCCAACGACATCGCGAAGTATTTCGCCATCCTCCCGGCGCTCTTCGTCCCCTTCTTCCCTTCTCTCCAGGTCTTGAACATAATGAGACTGGCCTCGCCGCAGAGCGCCATCCTCTCCGCCATCATCTTCAACGCGATCATCATCCCGTCCTTGATTCCGATCGCGCTCCGGGGAGCGAAGTATGTCCCCAAGAGCGCGACGGCCCTGCTCCGGCGAAACCTCCTCATTTATGGGTTGGGTGGTGTCGTCCTGCCCTTTATCGGGATTAAAATAATAGACCTCATCGTCCATCTTCTCAGGCTGGTGCATTGACCATGAAAACTCAGTGGCTCGTCTCGGCCAAGGTCCTGGCGCTCTCTCTCGTCCTTCTGGGGGTCGTCTATCCGCTGATCATCTTCGTCGCCGGCCGAGCGCTGTTTCCGTTCCGGGCCGGCGGGTCGATTGTCAAGGAGGGAAATCGAGTCCTCGGGTCGGACCTCATCGCCCAGGATTTCTCCCTGCCCGGGTATTTTCAACCGCGGCCGTCGGCCTGCAACCACGATCCCACGTCCTCGGGCGGTTCCAACCTGGCGCCCACGAGCGCCAAGCTTTTCGAAATTTACAGGGAGCGCATTCGGATGCTGAGTCTGGCCAACGCACCGGCCGCGGGTAAAGTACCGCTCGAGCTTGTGGCCGCTTCGGCCAGCGGGCTCGACCCGGACATCAGCTTAGGAGCCGCCCTCTGGCAGCTTCCGAGAGTTGCCCAGGCNNCCCCTCTTCGGGTTCGTGGGAGAATGGCGGGTCAATGTTTTCGATCTCAACCGGCGTCTCGATCAGCTCCGACCCGCAGAAAAGGCCAAGGAGAATGATTAAAAAATCAGAGGAAGAACGGCCTAGTCCCGACGCCCTGCTCAAGGAAATCAGCCGCGAAGAGCGCTCCCTGGGAAGACTGAAGATCTTTCTCGGCTACGCCCCGGGAGTCGGAAAAACATATGCCATGCTCAAGGAGGCTCATGTCCTGAAGGGCCGAGGAGAGGACGTGGTCGTCGGGCTGGTCGAAACCCACAATCGTCCGGAAACCGACGCCTTGCTCGAAGGGCTCGAACTCCTCCCCCGCCGCCGGGTCCTCTATAAGACGATCACATTGACCGAGCTCGACCTCGACGGTATCCTGGCCAGGAAACCGCAGGCGGTCCTCGTTGATGAGTTGGCCCACACGAACGCGCCGGGCTCCAGGCATGCCAAACGCTATCAAGACGTCGAGGAATTGCTGCACAACGGCATCGACGTCTATACGACTGTGAACGTCCAGCATTTTGAGAGTCTCAACGACACGGTCGAGCAAGTCACCGGCATCCGCGTCCAGGAGACCATCCCGGATACCATTCTGGATAACGCCAACGAAGTGCAGATTATCGATATTCCCCTGGAAGAGCTCTTGGAACGCTTGAGAGAAGGCAAAGTCTACATCCCCGAACAGGCCCAAAAGGCCATGCAGAATTTCTTCCAGCGCGGAAACCTGGTGGCCCTGAGGGAGATCACACTCTTCCGGGCGGCCAGGAAGATGGACAGTGAGCTGCTCAGCTACATGAAGGCCAAAGCCGTCTCCAAGATTTGGCCGGCCTCGGAAAGGGTGTTGGCCTGTATCGGACCAAACCCCTACGCCAAGCAGCTCATCCGGACGGCCTATCAAATGGCGACGGAATCCAAGGCCGAATTGCTGGTGGCGACCGTAACACTGCCCGGTCTCAGGGAAATGTCCGCAAAGCAAAAACTCCACCTAACCGAGGCGCTCAACCTGGCCGCCGAGCTGGGGGCAAAGGTATCATCTCTCTCCGGGGCGAGCATTGCCGACGAGATTGTCCGTTTTGCCCGGCAGAACAATATCACCCGGCTCGTCCTGGGGAAGCCGCTCGGCTATCACCCCCTCAAATTTTGGAGGAGATCGCCGGTTTCCGAAATCCTCAAGATGCGGACCGGTTTCAGCCTTTATCTCGTGACGCCGCTCTCGGAAGAAGAAGGACCCGGGAAACCCACCCTCAGGACTCCCTCCAGAACGGACCTCAAGAAGTACCTGGTGTCAAGCTCAATGGTAGCAGCCGTCACACTCCTCAACCTTGTCCTGCAGAGACACATCAGCCCGAAATCCCTGGACGTTCTCTACCTGATCGCGGTCCTGGGAAGCGGTCTCGCTTTCGGCACGGCGCAGTCCGTCTATACCGCAGTCCTCAGTGTCCTGGTCTATGATTTCTTTTTTACAGAGCCCCGTTTCAGTTTCAATATGCACCGTGTTGAGGACATCATCAACATTTTGGTGTTTTTTGCGATCGCAATTGCGGTCGGACAACTCATCAAAATCAATAAAAGACAATACGCGGCGCTCAAGTTCAGGCTGGAAAGGTCGAAACTGATCGAAGAGGTAGGCAAAGAACTGCTCTCTCTTCCCGCGGCCGAGCAGTTTCTTTCCGGGGTCCTGCCCGGGGCCTCCCGGCAGGACTATGCCTACCAGCTAATCCGGGTCGACCTCCTCGACGAGATAGCCCAGATCATGGTCCGACAGTTGGCCCAGATATTCGCGGAACCCACCTTTGTTTTATTCCCCTCCGCCGACGGAGAACTCCGGATCTGGGCGAGGAGCCAGCCGGAGAGCCGCCTGACGAACGAGGAGCACGGAGCGGCCCGCTGGGTTTTCGAGAATGGAGAGCCGGCCGGTTCGGGGACCCAAACGCTCTACGGGATCAAGACATACTTCGCGCCGGTCAAAAAGGAAAAGACGGCGTTGGGGGTCGTTGGGATAAAGATGGATGTCAGGGACATGATGCCCGAGCAGCGCCAGCTTCTCGGAGCCCTGACCAACCTGGCTTCACTTTCCGTTGCCCGCTTGGGCTGACACCCAATACAACAAAGGGGACGGTCCAATTTTGCCTTCCTGAAAACAGAGATGATAATCAGCGAAGACTGAAAAATAGGACCGTCCCCGTTTGCCTTGAAGAAGCGGCCCCTTTGGGTTATCCTATTCAGGCCAAAATGAGTGAATTAGAGAGACAACTCGATGAGTTGGTCGAACTCCTCAGATCCGGGCCGAAGATCGCCGTCCTCACGGGCGCCGGGATCTCGGCTGAGTCCGGGATCCCCACGTTCCGAGGTAAAGACGGCCTCTGGAGGCAGTTCCGGGCCGAAGAGCTGGCCACACCTCAAGCCTTTTTCCGCGATCCCAGGCTCGTCTGGGAATGGTATGACTGGCGGAGGGGAATCATCGGTGCCAAAGAGCCCCACGCCGGACATCGCGTCCTGGCCCGCTGGGAGCGCTATTTCCCGCATTTTGTCCTCATCACCCAGAACGTGGACGGATTCCACCGCAGGGCCGGATCACAGAATATCCTCGAGCTCCACGGCAATATTTGGGAAGTGCGCTGCACCAAAGAAGGGACCATCGCCGAAAACTATGAGTCCCCCCTCCCAGAGATCCCGCCGCTCTGCCCGGCCTGCGGGGCGATCGTCCGGCCGAATGTCGTCTGGTTCGGGGAGGCACTGCCCTCAGAAACGCTCGAGGAAGCCTACGCGGCGAGCGCGACCTGCGATGTCATGTTCGTCGTCGGCACATCGGCTTACGTGCAACCCGCCGCTTCGCTTCCTCTTCTTGCCGCTGAGCGCGGAGCCAAGATCATCGAAGTGAACCCGGAGCCGACTCCCTTGAGCTCGAGCGCCGATTTCGCCTTCCTGGCCAAGGCGGGTGAGGTCCTGCCGCTCATCGACGAACGCCTGCTCGCCGGCCGGGGCCAGGCATGAAAGGAAACTTGCCGATGAGATACCTCTATTTCGATGCCTCCGCCGGGGCCAGCGGGGACATGATCCTGGGGGCTCTTCTCGACCTCGGAGTCCCGCGGGCGCAGTTCCTCGAGAAGATGGCCGAGCTTCGTCTCCCCGTGGAAATCGGGATACGCACCGTCAAAAGGGCGGGGCTGAGAGGAATCAAGGTCGATGTCCGGGTCAAAAAGGGAAAGGAATCCCGGCCGCGCCACTGGAGCGATATCGAAGCGCTCATCCGGAAAAGCCCCTTTTCCAATTCCGTCAAAGCCAATTCTCTGGCTGTTTTTGGGACGCTGTTCAAGGCCGAGGCCAGGGTGCATGGCGAGAAATTCCAGACGGTCCATCTCCACGAGGCCGGGGCCGACGACGCCCTGGTCGATGTCATCGGAAGCTCGTTTCTCGCCGAATCCCTCGGAGTCCGTCGAGTCTTCTGTTCTCCCCTGAACGTCGGCAGCGGTTGGGTCAAGACTTCCCACGGCGTTCTCCCGGTGCCGCCCCCCGCCGTGGCCGAGATCCTCAAGGATGCGCCGGTCTATTCCGCCTGGGCGGAAGAGGAATTGGTGACGCCCACCGGCGCGGCTATCCTGTCCACCTGGACCGAAGCGTTCATCCCTTTTCCCGAAACCAGCTACTCCCGGATCGGCTGCGGCGCGGGAAGCCGGGATTTCGAGGGTCTTCCCAATATCCTCAGGGTGTTTTGCGGAGAGGAAAAGGAATTTCGGGCGGAAAAAGAGGTCTATCAGGTCGAGGCCAACCTGGACGATTCGAGCCCGCAGCTCCTAGCCCAATTCCTGGAAAAAGCGCTCCGGCTCGGCGCCCTCGACGCCTTCCTGACCCCCGTGACCATGAAAAAGGGACGGCTGGGGTCCAAATTGACCCTCCTGGCCGATGCTGCTACAATAGACGCGCTCATCGAGGCCGTCTTCCGAGAGACGAGCTCCATCGGCGTCCGGTATTTCCCCGTCGAGAGAAGGGTCCTCCAGAGAGAAATCCGCAAAGTCAGGGTCTCGGGTGAGGCGGTCGGCATCAAAGTCGCGGCCCTGGGCGAGAGCGAGGTCAACGTCCAGCCCGAGTTTTCCGACTGCTTGAGGGTGGCCGAGAAGAAAGGCCTCCCGGTCAAGAGAGTCCTTCAGCTCGCGCTTATGGAATACTTCAAAGAGGAGAGGAAAAAGCCCTAGAGCTAACGAGGAATGGAAATGGACGCGAAGAAGATCGAAAAAGGCATCCGGCTCCTCCTGGAGGGTGTGGATGAAGATCCCGGCCGTCCGGGGCTCAAGGCGACGCCCCGGCGCGTCGCCAGCATGTTCGTGGAGANNATCCCCTTCTACTCCATGTGCGAGCACCATCTCCTCCCCTTCGCCGGGGTCGCCCATGTGGCCTATATCCCCAAGGCGGGGCGCATCGTCGGGTTGAGCAAGATCGCCCGCGTGGTGGATATTTTCTCCCGCCGCCTCCAGGTCCAGGAACGGCTGACCAAACAGATAGCCGACATCCTCGACGAGCATCTCAAGCCTCTCGGCGTCATGGTCGTCATCGAGGCCGAGCACATGTGCATGTCGATGCGCGGAGCCAAGAAACCCAAATCGGTGACCGTGACATCCGCTGTCCGAGGCTCATTCCGCACCAACAGCGCGACCCGGGCCGAGGCCATGATGCTGATCAGAGGAGGAGCGACGAGTGTCAAAGACGTCTAAAGAGACTTTTTACATATCGACTCCCATCTATTACGTGAACGATGTCCCCCATATCGGCCACGCCTACACGACGATCATCGCCGACGCTCTGGCCCGGTTCAACCGGCTGCGGGGGAAAGATGTCTTCTTTCTCACGGGGACGGACGAGCACGGCCAGAAGATCGAGAAGGCGGCGGCGGAAAAGGGAGTGACGCCGCTGGCTTTGGCGAACACGGTGGTCGGCCGGATTAAAGACCTCTGGAAAGCCCTCAACATCTCCAACGACTTTTTCATCCGGACGATCGAGCCTTTTCATGAGAAGGGTGTGCAGAAGATCTTCCTCCGGCTGAAAGAAAAGGGAGACATCTACAAGGGCACTTATCAGGGATGGTATTGCGTCTCGGACGAGAACTTCCTGGCCGAGGATATCCCGCTTCAGCCCGAGGGCGACAAGATCTGCCCGGACTGTGGCAAGCGGGCAGTGCTCGTCTCCGAGGAGTGTTATTTCTTCCGGCTCTCCGCCTACCAGGAGCCGCTCCTCAAATTTTACGCCGAAAACCCTGAGTTTGTCCGGCCTCCCGGCCGGATGAAAGAGGTGTTAAGCTTTGTCCGCCAGGGGCTCAAAGACCTGAGCATCACCCGGACGACAGTCAAATGGGGCATTCCCGTCCCAGACGATCCCAAACACACGATCTATGTCTGGTTCGACGCGCTCCATAACTATCTCACCGGCGCCGGGTATGATTGGGATATGAAGAAGTTCGAGCGGTTCTGGCCGGCCGACATTCACCTGATCGGGAAGGACATTTTGCGGTTTCACGCCATCTTCTGGCCCGCCTTCCTGATGGCCGGCGGATTCCCGCTCCCCCATACAGTTTACGGCCACGGCTGGTGGCTCAAGGACGAGGCCAAGATGTCGAAATCCAAGGGTAACGTCCTGGACCCCCACGTCATCCTCAAGACCTTCGGCCCCGACCCGCTGCGCTATTTTTTGCTCAGGGAGATCCCCATCGGGGTGGATGGGAATTTCTCCCACGAGGGCTTCCTCCACCGCGTCAACTCCGACNNTGGCCAACGACCTGGGCAACCTCGTCCATCGGACGTTGACCATGATCCTGGGATACCAGAAGGGTGTCCTCGAAGCGGGCGATGATGAGCAGGGGAAGGACAGGGCCATCCGGGAAGGATTCGAGACGCTCAAAGGGCGGGTGGCGGCACTTTACGAGGATTCCGCCCTGAGCAAGGCTCTGGAAGAAATTTGGGCATATATCAACGCCGTCAATAAATACCTGGCCGATAACGAGCCCTGGAAGCTCGCCCAGGATGAAACGAAAAAGAAGAGGCTGGCCCGGATCCTCTACCAGGCCGCGGCGGCCATTCGGGGCATCAGCTATCTCGTTTATCCCGTGATTCCCGAATCGGCCCAGAAAATCTGGAGCCTGCTGGGTGAGACGAAGGGCATGGCGGAAGAGCCTTATGAGAGCTGCCGCTTCGAGGATCTGAGGACGGGGGGCAAAATCCAAAGGCCGCTTCCGTTATTTCCCAGGGTTGCGCTCAAGGACTTTCTCCAGGAGGAAGTTCCGGCGCCGGCAGGGCCGAAAAAGGAGGAGAGAATGGACATCATCACTTTTGACGAATTCAAGAGAATGGACCTCCGGGTGGGAGTGATCCTCAAGGCTGAAAAGGTCCCGGGGACGGACAAGCTCCTCAAGATCGAGGTCGACATCGGGACGGAGAAGAGGACGATGGTGGCGGGCGTCGGCGACGTCTACTCACCTGATGAGATGGTCGGGAAAAAGCTCATCGTCATCGTCAATTTGAAGCCGGCCGTTATCCGGGGGATCGAGTCCCAGGCCATGCTCCTGGCCGCGGAGACCGGCGGCAAGGCCATTATCCCCTTCTTCGAACGCGACGTTCCGGCCGGGGCCAAGGTCAAGTAAGCCCGAAAGTCTTCTTGTTCTTACCCTACAAATTCTATTGATTAATAGAATGTAGGGTAATTTATGAAAGAAGATCCCGCAGCCTGAGGATGACGCCCTGCTCGAGTTCAAGCAATCCGGACTTAGAAGAATTTCTCTAGCTCTTTTCTGCCGAGGACACCCTCCCGAATCAGGATCGGCTTCTCCCCTGTCAGGTCGATGACGGTCGAGGGCTTGCCGCCGGGCGTCTGGCCGCCGTCCACAATGAGGTCGACTTTTCCCTTGAACACGCGGATCACTTCCTGGGCCGAGTCGATCTCCCCTTCGCCCGAAATGTTGGCGCTCGTCGTCACAAGAGCGACGCCGGTTTCCCGGATGAGCGCTTGAAGCCAGGCAACCGCGGGTAGGCGGATGCCGATGGTTCGTCCCGGTCCAACGAGTTCTGCTGGCAGATGAGACGCCGCCTTCAAGACTATGGTCAACGGACCCGGCCAGAATCGGGAAGCCAGGGCGTAAAAAACCGGGGGAAGACCTGCCGTCATTCCTTTGGCCATCTCCAGGTCGGAGACAAGGACAGGCAGCCCTTTGAAGCCCGGCCTTTTTTTGATCTCGAATATCCTGTGCAGCGCTTTCTGCGAAAAGCATTTCGCGCCAAGGCCATAAAAAGTGTCCGTGGGGTAGACGATCACCCCGTTTCCGGCCAGAACCCGGGCGATATCTCGAATCATAGCGGGCTCAACAGCATTAGGATTAATCTTTAGGCTACGGGTTTTCATTTCGATCCAGGCTGCGCGGCCTTTCTCCCAGAAACGATGCTAATTGGAGTGTCCGAGAAAGTCAACGCNNAGCCTTTCTTGACAAGGGTTTTCGCCTGGGATATAAACACAATCCCCGGGGAATGCCCCAAATTAGGTGACAACTGACCCCTTTTGGGCACAGCCGGGCCCCGGCCGGCCCCGCTGCCCAGGCCAAGTCCATTTTGGCATATATTTTGCTAATGATAGGGCGGAGGAGAAAGAAGATGAAAAAAACGATCGGCCTCGCCGCCATCCTTGTCCTTTTGCTTCCCACTCTGGGGATCTCGGGAGCGCTGTCATTCCGTCTTGCGTATTTTATCCCTCGGGCCCACAGCGACCTCTGGAAGATCGAGTTCGAGAACATGTCCTTCCAGAAATCGGATTTCCAAACCACGACCCTGGGAATCCACTACGAACACTTCCTCACCAAGGAGATCAGCGTCATGCTCGGGGTGGATGGCTACAGCCAGATCCGCCTCGGGAACTACAGGGACTATGTGGGCTACACTTTTGACGAAGGGGATTTCGCGTTTCCCGCTGATATCTATGAAGGCGACTTCACCATCGCCCATAACTTCGGGGTTTCCATCACGCCCGTCCAGTTGTCTTTGAAACTGACTCCGTTCGGCCGGCGCTCCGGCTTCATCCCGTACGTCGGAGGCGGGGTTTCTCTCTACATCTGGAGCGTCAAGCTCCTGGGCGATATGGTCGATTTCACCGACGAGTGGGTTTATGAAGACCCGGATTTGGGTGATGTTCCGATCTACGGCATCTTCCCGGCCCAGGCCCGGGCTGAGAGCCGGTTCTCGGTCGGCTACCAGGGTTTCGCCGGGTTCATGATCCCCGTCGCCAGCCGGCTGGCCATCGAGGCCGAGTTCAAGTACAGCGTCGGGAAGGGCGACCCGGGCCAGGCCTTCGAGGGGTTCGAGGACTTCGACCTCGGCGGCTACCAGATTTCGCTCGGCGTCAACTACTGGTTCTGAGCGTCAAGAGGCCGGGATGATGGCCGGGCTCATTGGGCCCGGATGATCTGGATATCGCCCTTCTTGGCGAAACTCAATTTGAGCTGCCCCCAGACGGAATCGGCCCAGGAGTCGCCGCTCAGGAGGCAAGCGGCGGAGGGCTTTTGGAGGATATCGAAGACCTCCCGTCCGATCTCGAAGAAGTCCAGCATGAGCGGCAGGCTGAAGCTGAGCTCGGCCTGGCTTTCGATTTTCTTTCCGCCTGGGATGATGCCCTCGGCGAAAGTGCGGCCCTCGACCTCGAACCTGTAGCTCAGCTTTCCGAGCGCCAACTCAAAGTTGTTCCCGTTCCGGAGGGAGAAAGAGAGCGTGAACTCCGCGCCGCCGATGGTCAGCGTCTTCACAGCGAGGGGTTTGACCTCAACCTCCAATTCCCGGAAGACCGGGAAGTCCCCGGAAAAAGCGAACGGGGTTGTTTCCTGCCGACCCCGGCTGTCAGTGAATATCAGCAGGCCCGTCACATAGCAGGCAGCCTTGGGAACGTCTGCGGCCCCCGGCACCCTCTCCAGGAGGTCGGGATAAGTGATCTTCAGGGGGAGCGAGATACGGGTGGTCCTCTCCTTTTCGACGAGTATCGGCGACTCCAGGCTCGTCTTCAGGGCGAAATAGTCAGCCCCCTCGACGACAACCCGGTAGTCATACGCACTCAAGGAATAAGACGAACGCGAGGAATTGGCGATCTCGAGGAAGAAGACCAGGGTAAGCCCGGACGGGTCCATGTCCCGGATCTCTTTTCTTTCCAGAGAGACGATGATATTCTTATTGGCCGGAGAGACCGTCAGCCCGGCCGCCAGGAGAAAGAACAAGAGACAGGAAGCAGTCCGTCGCAACAGCCATTGGCCCATGTTCAATCCGAAGCCACTAGGATACACGATGGCCGTCCAAAGGACAAGCCCTGCCAAGCCCTTATTCACGTTGAAGAGCGCGCCGCCTGCTTATATAATAGGGGAAAAGCGTGCTAAAATAGGCGCCTGAGACGACGATCATGCCAGACTTCAAAGCGGAATTCCGGGACAAAAGCCTTTTCGTCCGGCTGTTCGGCCGGAACGTCTATGCGGTAGGGGGGTTCGTCCGTGACCTGGTCATGGACAAGCCGTCCGCTGAAGTTGATATCCTGGTCACCGGATTCCCACTCGACGAGATCATCCGGCGGATCAAGCCCCACGGCCGGGTCGACCTCGTCGGCCGAAGCTTCGGGATCATCAAGTTCACGGTCCGGAAAAAGACTTATGATGTCGCCCTGCCGAGGACCGATAGCGCGGCCGACCAGCCGGCCCGCCGCCACCGAGATTTCCTGATCACGGCCGACCCCGCCCTGCCCATCGAAAAGGATCTCGAACGCCGGGATTTCCGCTGCAACAGCATGGCCCTGAGGCTGGCCGACGGAGCCCTGATCGACCCGTTCGGGGGCCGGGAAGACGTCGAGGCGCGGCGGATCCGGCTGACCAACCGCCGGGCCTTTCCCGAGGACCCACTGCGGGTGCTGCGGGTGGCCCGCTTCTCCTCCGTCCTCGGTTTCGCCGTCGACCCGGAAATCTACGATATCGCCAAGGAGATCGACCTGCGCGGCCTGAGTGTGGAAAGAATCAATGAGGAGATGTTCAAGATCCTCCTGCTCTCGAAGTGTCCTTCGGTCGGGCTGGAAGAGCTCTTCAAGCTGGGAGCGCTCAAGCAGCTCTTCCCGGAGCTCTACCGGCTCACCCTGTCCATCCAGGATTCCCTTTTCCACCCCGAGAAAGACGATTTCGGCCATCACAGCGTCTGGCACCATACCCGGCTGACGGCCGACCAGGCCACGGCCATCGCTGGGTTTGCCGGCCTCGGCCGGGAGAAAAAACTCTGTCTGCTGCTGGCGGCGCTCTATCATGACGCCGGCAAACCGGCGACGGCCCACTGGGAATACAAGCGGGGCCGGATGGCCATCACCAACAACGGCCACGACCTGGCCAGCGAGAGGATCGTCAGGAAGGTCCTGGGGCGATTCCGGATCTTTTCCTGGAACGGCTACAACCTCAGGAAGATGGTACCCCTGCTCATCCGCTCCCATCATCGGCTGTCGGAGCTCTGGCTGAACCGGGAAAGCGTCACCAAGAAGGCCTTCAACCGCCTGGCCGCCGAAACCCAGGGAGAAATCGAACTCTTGGTCTACCTGGACGCCGCCGACCGGGCCGGCCGGAAGGAGCGGCTGGTCAAGTCTTTGGACCGGCAGGGCAAATGGCTCCTCCGAAGGTTCGAGGAGCTGAACGTCAGCGGGGAGACCATCAAGCCTCTGATCCTGGGCCGGGACCTGATCCGGCTGGGCGTCCCGCCGGGACCGGCCATGGGCAAGATCCTCAAGCGCCTGTACGGGATGCAGCTCGACAACTCCTTCGAGACCAAGGCCCAAGGCGTCCGGGCCGCCGAAAGTCTGATCAAGGGGAAAAAGGCATGAAGATTCTCGTCTGCGGGGGCGCGGGCTACATCGGGTCTCACACGGTTAAGTCTTTGCTCCGCGAAGGGTTCGAAGTCGTCGTCTTCGACAATTTCTCGTCCGGGAAAGAGGAGCTTGTCATCGGCGGAGAAGTCATCCGCGGCGACCTGGACGACAAGGCGCCCATCCGCAGGGTTTTCAGCACCAGGCAGATCGAGGCTGTCCTCCACTTTGCCTCCCTCATCCAGGTGAGCGAATCCTTCCTCAACCCCCAGAGATACTATACCCACAACCTCAGCACCAGCTTGAACCTGCTCGAAGCCATGCTGGAGGCCGGCGTCAAGAAGATCATCTTCTCCTCGAGCGCCGCAGTCTATGGGGCTCCTTTGGAGATCCCGATCCCAGAATCCCACCCTCTGAACCCGATCAACCCCTACGGCCACACCAAGCTCTTCGTGGAGCGGATCCTCCAGGACTACGAGAAGGCCTACGATTTAAAGTTCATCTCCCTTCGCTACTTCAACGCCGCAGGGGCGGACCCGGATGCCGAACTGGGAGAGCTGCACGACCCGGAAACCCACCTCATCCCGAACATCCTTCTGTTCCTGCTCGGGCAAAAGAAAAGCTTCGACCTCTACGGAACCGACTTTCCCACCGCGGACGGGACGGCCATCCGGGACTACATCCATGTCACCGACCTGGCCGAAGCCCACGTCTTGGCGCTCCGGAAGCTGCTGGCCTCGCCCGAGAGCGATTTCATCAACCTGGGGGCCAGCCGGGGCTATTCGGTCTTAGAAGTGATCAGGAAAGTGGAAGAAATGACCGGCCAGAAAATAATTTACAGTGCCAAGCCAAAAAGGTTGGGAGATGTGCCTGTTCTCCTGGCCTCCAAAGAAAAAGCGGAAGAGAGGCTCGGCTGGAGGCTCCGCTACTCCGGCCTCGAGACAATCATCGGGACCGCCTGGCGTTGGCACAAGAAGATCACCCAAAAACAGAGCTAGATTGTACTCAAATTGAGTACATCCGCCGGTGTCTTCACCTTGAAAGATCGAAAAAATAGTTGACCGGTTGGTCGTAAAATGATATAAATTAAGACCTTACGAGATGAAAAGGAAAAAGCAGACCGCCTCCACATTCTTGGGATTAGCCCTTCTTTTCTCCTGGGCTTGTTCCTCATCCAAGGTCCCGCCAAAAATCGTCACCCCGCCGGCGCCCGTCCCCATTCAGGAGAATCAGCCGGCTGAACCCCCTCCCCAGGAACCTCCCCCGGACCAGAAGGAAATCCCTCCGGCCCAGAGAGAACCATCGCCTGAGACCCAAAACCAGGAAGGAGATGCCCTCACCGGGAAAGAGGACCCGTCGGTCCTGCTCGAAGAGGCGCTCAACACCTACCAGGACGCCCTGGCGGCCTGGGAAAAAGGAGATCTGGACTCGGCCTTTCTGGCGCTCGACGAGGCCTATGCCCTAATTCTCAAGGTCCAGCTACCCCCGGACTCATCCCTGCTTCAGGAAAAGAACGACCTCCGTCTGCTGATCGCTCAGCGCATCCAGCAGATCTACGCTTCCCGGCCGGTCACGGTCGGAGACAACCACAAGACCATCCCCCTCGACGAAAACAAGGAAGTCCTGGACGAGATCAAGTCCTTCCAGACCAGAGAGAAGGCTCAATTCCTCGAAGCCTACCGGAGGTCGGGACTTTACCGCGAGATGATTCTTCAGGAGATGAGAAAGGAAGGCCTGCCCGAGGAACTCTCCTGGCTGCCGCTCATCGAAAGCGGGTTCAAAGTGAGGGCGTTATCCAGGGCGCGGGCCCTCGGCTTGTGGCAGTTCATCTCCTCGACCGGCTACCGCTACGGTCTCAAGCGGGACCGCTATGTCGACGAACGCATGGATCCTCTAAAGTCCACGCGGGGGGCAATCCGGTATCTGGTTGAGCTCCATTCCTTTTTCGGCGACTGGTCGACCGCCCTGGCCTCCTACAACTGCGGCGAGGTCCGCGTGCAGAACGTCATCCGCACCCAGCGGATCGACTACCTCGACAATTTCTGGGACCTCTACCGNNTGGACCGTCAGCTCCCCTGGGAGACGGCGCGGTTTGTCCCTCGGTTTATCGCCACACTCCTAATCATCAACAATCCCGAAAAATACGGCTTCGACCTTCCTCAGCCCGACGCCCCGCTGCAGTTCGACTCGGTCCCAATCGATAAGCCCTTTAAACTGTCCTCCCTGGCGGCCTCGCTCGGGGCGGACGCCTCTCAGCTTTCTGCCCTGAATCCGGAGCTGCGGCATGATTCGACCCCGGACTATGGATATAGCCTGCGCGTTCCGGTCGGCTGCGGGGAGAAAACCGGGACGATGACAGCCGGCCTCCCTAAATGGATCCCCCCCGAAGCCCAATACATCTGGCACTATGTGCGCAGTGGAGAAACCCTGTCCNNCGCGTCAGCGCCATCGCCCGGCTGAACGGACTGCGCAGCGTGCACTTCATCAAGCCGGGGCAGAGGCTGAAGATCCCGGGCCGCGGCGCGGCGGTCCCTTCGGCCGCTGCAAACGGGGGATCAGGGGATGAAAGTGCCGGGGGAAAGTTCGCCTATACCGTCAAGCCGGGTGATACTCTCTACAGCATTGCCAAGAGCCATGCCATGGCCTTGGAGGACTTCCTGAGTTTGAACGGACTTGAGGACGCCCCCAAGATATTCCCGGGACAGCAGCTCTGGGTGCTCCCCCGGGACTAATCCCCTCCGCCCTTCTGGAAATCGCGCTATTTAGACTTCTTAGCGGACTTATCTTTGTCCTTCTTTTTCTTCTTTTCTTTCTTCTTGAATTCCGAGCCGACGAGCTCAAGCATAGCCAGATGGGCACCGTCGCCCACGCGCCGGCCGAGCTTGACAATCCGGGAATACCCGCCGGGCCTTTGGCCGAAGCGCGGTCCCAGGTCGTCAAAGACCTTGGTCACCACCGCCTCTTTCCGGACGAAGGCAATAACCTGGCGCCGGGCGTGGAGCGTTCCCTTCTTTCCCAAGGTGATCATTTTCTCCGCCAGCGGCCGGGTTTCCTTGGCCTTGGCCAGGGTTGTCCGGATCCGCTCCTTTTCCAGAAAGGAGGTGACGAGGTTGCGCAGCAGGGCCAGCCGGTGGGCGGTCGGCCGCCGCAGTTTTCGACCCTTAACCTGGTGCCTCATTCCGTCAACTCCTTTCTTCTCTTCTCTTCCTGGACCTCCGCNNGCCGAAGTTCTTGGTCTTGAGCAGCTCGTCCTCGGTCTTCTTGACGAGCTCGTAGATCCGCTCGATCCCGGCCGATTTCAGGCAGTTCGAAGACCTGACCGAGAGCTCGAGATGCTCGATGGGCTTGAGAAGGACATCGAGCTGGGTGATGTAGGGGATCTCCTTCTTGGCGATGATCGGCTCCTTCTCCAGGGGCTCGTCGATGATGTTCAGGAAGATGGCCAGGTGATCGCGCATTGTCTTAGCCGACTGGGAAAGCGCCTCGTGGGGCGAGATCGCGCCGGTCGTCCAGATCTCCAGGCTGAGGTTTTCGTAATCGATTCTTTTCCCCACCCGGGCCTGTTCGACGCGGTAGTTCACTTTCTGGATGGGCGAGTGCGAGGAGTCAAGTGGGATGTAATCGACGCTCAGTGCTTCGTCAAAATTCTGGTCGGCCGGGACATAGCCGCGGCCGTTCTTGACGATCATCTCGATATCCAGCTTGCCGTCCCGGTCGAGGGAGGCGATATGGACGTCCGGATCCAGGATCTCGATGTCCCCGTCATGGACGATGTCCGAAGCCTTGGCCGCGGCCGGGCCCTCCATCTTCAGAGTCATCCGCTTGGGCTGGTTCCCCTTGATCTTCAGGGGGATGCTTTTGATGTTCAGGATGACGTCGGTCACATCCTCGACCACACCGGGGACCGTGGAAAACTCGTGCAGGACGCCCTGGATGCGCAGGGCCGTGATGGCCGCGCCGGTGATGGAGGATAAAAGGATCCTCCGCAGGGCGTTGCCGACCGTAACCCCGTACCCGCGTTCAAAGGGCTGCGCCCAGAACCGGCCGTACTTCTCGGTCAGGGTCTCGTAATCGCACTCCAGATACTTGGGTCTCTGAAAACCGATCTCTATCATACTCCCTCCTTTCGAATTCGCCTCTCCGCGCCGGTCCGGTTACTTGGAATAGAGCTCGACGATGTAGTGCTCTTCAATGGGGAGCGTGATGTCCTGACGCGTAGGCAGGGCGGCGATCTTCGCGCTCATATTATCCCAATCGACCGCGATCCAGCTGGGCACGGTCTTGTTCTTATTCTGGCCGACCACTTGTTTGATATCTTCGTACTGCGCCGACCGGAGCCGGATCTTGACCTCGTCTCCCTCATCCACGATGAAGGACGGAACCGTGACCTTCCTCTGGTTGACGCTGAAATGGCCGTGGCTGATGAGCTGCCGGCCGTGCGTTCGGGAGCGGGCGAACCCCATCACATAGACCACGTTGTCCAGCCGCCTCTCCAGCATGGCGAGGAGGTTCTCGCCGGTGATGCCCTTCTGCCGTTCGGCCCGCTTGAAGAACAGCCGGAACTGACGCTCGGTCATCCCGTAGAATCTCTTGAGCTTCTGTTTCTCCCGGAGCTGGAGGCCGTAGCCGAGGATCCGCTTCCGGGCCCGGCCGTGCTGCCCGGGGGCATAGCCGCGCCGTTCGACAGGGCATTTCTCGGACAAGCACTTATCTCCCTTTAGGAACAGCTTGGTTTTTTCAACCCGACACTGTCGGCAAACAGGATCACCATATCTCGACATCTTTCTCTCCTTGTCGCTTCATCCCCTCAGACTCGTCTCCGGCGGGGAACCCGGCAGCCGTTGTGGGGGATCGGAGTCACGTCCCGGATAGACTTGATCTCGAGCCCGGAGGATTGCAGGGCCCGGATGGCCGACTCCCGGCCCGCCCCCGGTCCCGAGATGCGGACATCGACATATTTCACTCCCAGGTCCCTGGCCTTGGTCGAGGCCTCCTTGCCGGCCAGCTGGGCGGCGAAAGGGGTTCCCTTGCGGGCGCCCTTGAACCCGGCCGTCCCGGAACTCGCGCTGCAGACCGTGTTGCCCTCGTGGTCGGTGATCGTGATGATTGTATTGTTGAAGGTCGATTGGACGTGGGCAACTCCGAAACCGATCTCCTTCCTGACCTTCTTCTTCTTGGCTGTTGCGTTTGCCATAGGCTCTCTCCCTCCTTCGCTCGTCTAAGCCTTCATCTTCTTGATGGCATGGCCGTGCGGTCCCTTCCGGGTGCGGGCGTTGGTCCGCGTCCTCTGGCCCCGGACGGGCAGCTTCCTTTTATGACGCATCCCCCGGAAACAGCCGATATCGATCAGGCGCTTGATGTTGGTGCTGATCTCCTTGCGGAGGTCGCCCTCGATCTTCTCGCGCTTCTCGATGATCTGGCGGATCTTGTTGATCTCGTCCTCGGACAGGGCCTTGACCTTCTTGTTCTTATCGATCTTGGCTTCTTGGAGGATCTGGTTCGACTTGGAGCGACCGATCCCGTAGATATAGGTCAGTCCGACCTCGATCCTTTTCTCCGGCGGCAGCGTGATACCTGCGATTCTTGCCATGTTACCCTCGTCTAGCCTTGTTTTTGTTTATGTCTCGGGTTGATGCAGATCACCCGAATGATGCCCTTGCGCCTGACTATCTTGCAGTCGCGACAGATTTTCTTGACCGATGCTCTGACTTTCATGGGCCTTTCCTTTATTTGAATCGATAGGTGATGCGACCCTTGGTCAGGTCGTAGGGTGACAACTCGAGGAGGACACGGTCGCCGGGCAGGATGCGGATGAAATGCTTGCGCATCTTCCCGG
>DQHV01000093.1 GCA_003524335.1 Candidatus Aminicenantota bacterium
CGCGCTTCGGGACGATCCTGACCTACACCGATTATATCGACTGGAAGAGCTTCATTTCCGACAAGCTGGCCGAAGACCTGGAGATGAAAGCGGAGGCGGTGGAATCCGTGGTGCCCCGAGGAGTCGTCACCAGCCATTCGACCATCCCCGGCCTTTTCAGCAAGCCCGTCTGGAGCGGGACGCGTGATGACCGCAAGATGCCGCCGCGGTCGACTACTACGGCATTTCGATCTACCCCAAGCACGCCTGGACGGTCAGGCCCTGGTCGCACTTCTTCCGCGCCGCCGGGATCGACTTCATCCGCTCAATGAGCTGGGCGAACGGCGGCTTCTATATCGGCGAGCTCCAGGCCGGCTACGGCGTCTTCGGGATGAAGCTCAGCCTGCCGGTCGTCGGGACGGACCTCCGCGATTGGATGCGGTCGGTGGTCTCCTGCGGCGCCCGGGCGGTCGCAGCTGGCCGGGTCGCCCGGGTCATCACCGAGAACATGGACCTCTTCCTGCGCAGTCGGCCTCCCCGGGCGGAGGTGGCCATATTGTATAAACCGCTGGCCCATATGGTCGGCGGACAACAGACATTCACGGCAGAGGGGCAGGCCGTTGGCGTGAATAATCTGAGCGAATCCCTCCAAGACGTCTATAAGGCGTTCTTCGAGCAGGGAATCCCGGTGGATTTTCTCTACGTGATGGACCTTACGCCGGAGCGCTGGAGCCAGTACAAGCTGCGCGTCGTTCCGTATCCGGTGATGATGTCCCAGACGGACGTGAAAAAAATCATCGCCTATGTCGAGGCCGGAAGAATGATGGTTAGCGAGGCGCGCTGCGGCTGGGTCGATGAGCGGGGGTTCTCTTCCCAAGTCATTCCGGGCGGCGGGCTCCACGAACTCCTCGGCTGCCGCGAGTCCTATCTCATGCCCCTGCCCAAGCCGTCGACGCTCAAGATCAGGGGAGCTCATGAAGAGCTGCCCCCTGCTTAAGGACGGAGATAAAATCGATACACTGTTCTTCGAAGAGGGGTTTGAGCTCCTCGGCGCCAAGGCCTGGGTCCTGGCGGAATTCGGCAGCGGTCAGCCGGCGATCGTGACTGCTCCGCACGGCAAAGGGAAGGGCATGATCGTCGGCTCGTTCATCGGGTCGGCCTATCATCATTTCCGGAAGCCCAACAACGGCAAATTCCTGGCCGGGCTGGCCGACTGGCTCAAGGTTGTCCGGCCTGTGGAAGTCAAGGTTGGCGAAAGCGATGTCCTGGTGGAAGCGAGATTGCTCGAGGCAGAGGGCCGGATGATCCTGTTCGGCTTCAACCGGGGTGAAAAGAGGGCGGCAGCCGAGTTCGGCGTGGCCGCTCCGGACGGAAATTTCAGAGCCACCCATTTGGAGCCAAAAGAAACCGTCGCCTGTCAATACAAAGACGGCCGAGTGCATCTGGCAAAAAGCCTCGAGCCCGGCGAGGCCTGGGTGGTGCTGTTAAAACCTGGGAATA
Source organism: Candidatus Aminicenantota bacterium (assembly GCA_003524335.1). Taxonomy (GTDB): domain Bacteria; phylum Acidobacteriota; class Aminicenantia; order Aminicenantales; family UBA8522; genus UBA8522. Next base: position 1,480 of record DQHV01000093.1, read on the forward strand.
CGATACCGTAGAGGAATCTGGAGTCATCAGTCCTTAAGACTTTTGCGGAATTTGAGGCTAGCCTCTTGACAAAAGCCTGTGTTTCCGTGTATCTTGCTTAAGAAATGAGTGGCGCTTGCAAGTATTTCATCATGTATTGCCGTGTTAAGTCCAACCTGCATCATAACTAATCCCTCCCCTTAAGATTCCCTAGTCTCGATATCCCGTCGAGTTCCTCATTTGGGGATTCCTTTCAAGGACAGATCAACAAGGAGGAGAACAATGAGCAAAATCAAGTTGGTTATTCCCAAAGGCCGGATGTTCAATGAAGTGGCCAGACTGCTCACAGATTGCGGCATCCTTCCGGAGGCTGACGACAGGATCTACATCCCTCGGCTCGAGGATCTGGAGGTCGAGGCCAAAATCATGAAGCCCCAAAACATCGCCCAGCTTATCGAGCTCGGGTCACATGACGCGGGTTTTATCGGCTATGACTGGATCCTTGAGACCGGGTGTGACGTCGTCGAGCTTATGGACCTAAAGGTCGATCCGGTGAAGATTGTGGCTGCCATCCCTTCCTCGGCGGACCTTGATGAGTTTCGCCGAAGACGAATCCTGGTGGCGTCCGAATATGAAAATATCGCCCGAAAATTTCTCAATCGCGAAGGGTACGAATATCTCTTCATTCGCTCCTATGGGGCGACCGAGGCCTTCCCCCCCCGAGACGCCGATATGATCATCGACAACACGGCGACGGGAAAAACGCTCCGTAATCATGACCTCAAGGTTATCGCCACCATCATGGAGTCGTCCACGCGTTTTGTCGCTAACCTCGCGGCCCTAAAAGACTCTTTCAAGAAAGGGAAGATCGAAGGACTGACGATGCTCTTAGCCGCGGTTCTCAATGCCCGCGAACGGGTCATGCTGGAGATGAACGTGCCTCCGGATAAGATGGAGGACATCGTCCGCGTCCTGCCCTGCATGAGGGCGCCCACCGTTTCCCCGCTTTATAAGGACATGGGGTATGCCGTAAAGGTCGCCGTAAAGAGGAACGAATCGCTTAGGCTCATCCCTCTGCTCAAGTCGATGGGCGCAACCGACATTCTCGAGTACGAATTCAAGAAGGTGATCATATGAACCAGATCAAGCGGAAGGTGGTTGAACTTCACGAGTACGCCGTGCCTCAAGACCCACGCCGGGTCAAGCTGAACCAGAACGAATCGCCCTTCGACATCCCGGCGGCTCTTAAAGAAGAAGTCTTCGCAAGGCTTAGACAGGTGGGTTGGAACCGATATCCCTCAGGCCAGGCCCACGCCCTTGCCGAACGGATCGCTGGATACACTGGTTTCCCAGTCGCCGGGGTCCTGGCGGGCAATGGATCAAATGAGATGATCCAGACCCTCATCTACTCAACTTGCGATTCGGGAGACAGGATCTTGGTCGTCGAGCCCGGGTTCTCTGTTTACCGGCGAGTCGCCTCAGTGATGAATATCGATGTTGTTACAGTGCCACTGAAGGAGGATTTTGGATTCGACACGGACGCGATCATCGACCAAGGCAAAGGGGCGAAATTGATCATCCTGGCCACCCCCAATAATCCCACCGGGACAGTTCTGCGAGTCGACGATATCGCAGATATAGCGAACCAGATTAACGGCCTTGTCGCCATCGATGAGGCCTATTACGAGTTCTGTCGAGAAACGGCCCAGGGCTTTATTGAACGATTCGAAAACCTGATTGTTATCCGGACTTTCTCCAAGAGTCTGAGGCTGGCCGGGATCCGGCTGGGTTACGTGCTGGGTCGGGAGGACGTGGTCCGCGAGCTTGCCAAGGCCAGACTCCCGTTTTCCCTGAGCATCTTCCAGCAGACTGCAGGGGAGGTTCTGCTCGAAAATCCCGAATTTTTGGAAGCAGGCGTCAGGGAAATCCTCCGGGAGAGAGACCGGGTTTTTGAAGGCTTGGCGAAGATCAGGGATATCTCACCGGTGCCTTCGCTGGCGAATTTTTTGCTTTTTCAGTGCAGATGCATAACGGGGCGAGACTTGTATCAAAAGCTGTATCAAGCAGGCGTCGTCCTCCGCCGCTTCGATCACCCCAGGCTCGAAAGCAGCCTTCGCGTCACAATCGGAACAGCGCAAGAGAACGATATCTTTCTGGAAAAGCTGAGAGAGGCGATGGAAGAGTGATCTTTCATGGAAGCCTTGTTGTTTGATATGGACGGCGTGTTGGTGGATGTCTCGCGATCCTACAGGCTCGCCGTAAAGAAAACCGTCGAGCACTTCCTGGGAAGGCCGGTGAGCTTCAGATTGATCCAGAAATATAAGGACAGAGGCGGTCTCAACAACGATTGGGACCTGACAGAAACCATCCTGCGGGAATCTGGACTGAAGATGGAAAGGTGTAAAATCGTCGATTTTTTTCAGCAATTATACATGGGGAGCCAATTCGGTGGACTGATCCTCAACGAGAGGTGGCTTCTCGGTCCCGCCCAGCTCAAGGCACTTGGCCTGAAGTTCAAGCTGGGGATCGTCACCGGGCGGCCAAAGAAGGAAGCGACCTGGGTGCTTGAACGTTTTGCCGTCGCGCGTTTTTTTTCCGCAGTCGTCACCATGGATGACGTACCCCCGGGGAGGGGCAAGCCCGACCCCGCAGGCATCTTCTTAGCCTTGAGAATTCTCGGGAGTACCAGTGGTTGGTATGTCGGCGATACGGTCGATGATATGAGAGCCGCCCTCCAAGCGGGATTGCGGCCGGTCGGAATCGTCAGTCCCTCGGGAGACGCGGTGTCCCAGAAAAGGCGGCTACTGGCAGTCGGCGCCTGCCGAGTGATCGCAAGCGTTAATGACTTTGTGGAGGTTTTGCGATGATCCGTGAAGCTAGCTGGACGAGGAAAACAAAGGAAACCGATATTCAGGCGGCATTGAACCTGGACGGGAAAGGCAGGTTCCACATCGCGACCGCCATCGGTTTCTTCGATCACATGCTCGAGACCTTCGCCAAGCATGGATCATTTGACTTGAGGCTCAAGACCAAAGGTGATCTTAATGTGGACCAGCATCACCTTGTTGAAGACTGCGGGCTTGTCCTGGGCAAGGTCTTCAGCCTTGCCCTGGGCGACCGGAAGGGAATCAACCGGGCTGGCTATTTTGTCTATCCCATGGACGAGGCGCTGGCCGTGGTCGCCGTGGACATCGCAGGGAGGCCGCACGTCCAGTATGATGCGATCTTCCAGCGCCGGTTTTGCGGGGAATTGGACACCGACCTCGTTCAAGATTTTTTTCAGGCCTTTGCGATAAACCTCCGGGGTAACCTGGTTGTGCGGATGGCCTTCGGCCGAAGCGACCATCATAAGATGGAGGCCATGTTTAAGGCTTTCGGCCGGGCGATGCGGATGGCCTGTTCGCTGGACCCGCGTGATGCAGCGTCCATTCCGAGCACCAAAGGAGTTGTCGATGACGGTCGGGGTAGTTGACTACGGAACCGGCAATTTACGCTCGGTTCAGAAGGCATTCGAGTATCTGGGCGCCGAATGCCGGATCCTCGGCCCGGCCGAAGACTACGCGGCTGTCGAACGCCTGGTTCTCCCGGGGGTTGGGTCGTTCGGCCACGCTATGCTTAGTATTGAAGCTAGCAGGCTCTACCGCCCACTCATGGATTGGATAGGCTCTGGCCGACCCCTCCTGGGAATATGTCTCGGCCTTCAGCTCCTTTTTGAATCAAGCGAGGAGTCCATGGGCGTTCGCGGGCTTTCAGTTTTTAAGGGGACCTGCCGAAGGTTCCGGGAGAAGAAAGTCCCCCAGATCGGCTGGAACAATGTCAGGGCTCGCCGGGAAAACAGGTTGCTTCAAGGCATGGCTGGCGGCGAGTTCTTCTACTTCAACCATAGCTACTTCGTTGTCCCCGAGGAGGAAGAAGTCGTGTTGGCCGAGACAGATTACGGCGTGATATATACCTCGATAGCGGGCAAGGACAATATCAGCGGAGTACAATTTCATCCCGAGAAAAGCGGTCGCGCTGGGTTGGAAACTCTAGAGAACTGGATGAGATCGTGGTGACGGTAAGAATCATTCCCTGTCTCGACGTCGAGGACGGCAAGGTCGTGAAGGGGACAAGGTTCAAGGATGTCCGGTATGCCGGTGACCCGGTGGAGCTGGCCCGGCTCTATGATGAACAGGGAGCGGACGAGATCGTCTTCCTCGACATCAGCGCCACTCACCGAACGCGGAAGATCATGATCGACGTCGTCGAGAAAGTCTCAGAGTGTGTCTTCGTTCCGCTGACCGTGGGGGGCGGGCTCTGTAGCGTCACAGACATCCGCGAGGTATTATCAGCTGGGGCGGACAAGGCCGCTATCTGCTCGGCTGCTCTGACGAACCCAAACCTCATCATGGAAGCGGCTGCCGTCTTCGGATCTCAATGCGTTGTTCTCTCGATTGATGCCAAAAAGACCGGCAACTCCTGGCATGCTTTTGTTGAGGGTGGCCGGAAGGACACCGGCGTGGATGCCCTCGATTGGGCCCTTCGTGGCGAGAAACTTGGGGCGGGGGAGATTCTCCTCAATTCAATCGATTCCGATGGCACCCGGTCCGGTTACGATCTCGAGCTGACACGTCTGGTCGTGAAGAGGGCAACGATACCTGTCATCGCTTCTGGCGGCGCCGGGAGCCTCGAACAAGTCTATGCTGCGATCACCATTGGGAAAGCCGTTNNCGCCGATGTCAAGAGTTATCTCCGAGAAAGAGGAGTCCGAGTGAGATGATCATTCCGTCCATCGACCTCAGTCGCGGAATCGCCGTTCAACTCAGGCAAGGAAGGGATAAAGTCCTCGAAGATGAAAGGCCCGTGGTATTGGCTTCCGAGTTTTCCAGGTACGGGGAAATCGCCCTCATCGACCTCGACGCTGCCATGTCAACGGGGGACAATGACAGGCTGGTCAAGGAGATCTGCCGGAAGGTCGAATGCCGCGTGGGAGGGGGCCTCCGGACGATCGAGAGAGCGGCTGAAGTCCTGAGCTTCGGCGCGGAAAGAATCATTATCGGCACCATGGCTTTCACGGACAAAGGTGTCAACCACGATTTCTTGAGGTCCTTGCAAAGAGTGGCTGGCCGGGAACGGGTGATCATCGCTCTTGATACCCGGGCGGGCAAGATCGTGACACGGGGCTGGCGGTTTGCGACCGGCTTAATGATCGATGAGGTCCTCGACGAGCTCGAGCCTTACACTTCCGAGTATCTTTTTACATGTGTCGACAGGGAAGGCCTGATGAAAGGCGCGGATCAAGAAGCGATCAGCTCGTTGAGGGCCCGAACCAGTTTGCGCATCACGGCCGCGGGCGGGGTTGCAACGCTCGATGAAATTGAAGCCTTATCTGGCCTCGGTGTGGATCTCCAGCTGGGAATGGCGCTCTATGCGGGCCAAATCACGCTCGCCGACGCTTTTCTCGCTTCGCTGAATTGGAAGGATGCTCTCATCCCAACGATTACCGTCGAGAACAGCGGTCATGTGCTGATGCTCGCCTGGAGCAGCCGAGAATCCCTCAAAAAGACGTTTGAGATGGGAAAGGCATGTTACCACTCGCGATCCCGGAACGCCCTCTGGACGAAAGGGGAGACCTCGGGAAACGTACAGACGTTTCTAAGGGTAAGGACCGACTGCGACGGGGACGCGATCCTGCTGACTGTCCACCAGACAGGGCCAGCCTGCCATACGGGAAGGCCTTCCTGCTTCGGTGGCAAGACCTTCTCCTTAAACGAACTCTATGACGTTATCAAGGATAGGATGGAGCGCCAGCCTGCCGGCTCTTATACGGCCGCGATAACTCCGGAGTTGGCGGGGACGAAGCTCATGGAGGAGGCGGGCGAGCTCGTCGAGGCGGATTCCGCTCGTCACTTCTTCTTGTGGTCCTCGTTGAGCCGCTTGATCACCGCCGGGGANNCGAGGCGGCAACGGCTGAGGAGGTTGTCTGGGAGGCCGCCGATCTGCTCTATTTTCTCCTGGTTTTTCTTGCCCAAAAAGGGGTCTCTGTTGAGGATCCAGTCCGGGAGCTCGGGAGGCGCCGCCGGATCCCGGGGAAACGTGCAGCCCGCAGACAAAACCCCAAATCTCCAAAACCCGACTAGGGGCGAGTGCGATGACCGAAGAATCCACGGAACGTCACGATTGACTATTTCAGAGGTGGTTTCATGAAGCGGATAAAATATGATGAGTTGCCGCCGGGATTTTTTTCGATGGGCGGATATGAGGATGCAGTGGCCGCCAAGGTTCGCAGCATTGTCGATCAAGTCAAGAAAGGGGGGGATGAAGCAGTGAGGGGGTTCACCCGCATCTATGACGGCGTCGATTTGGAACGCCTGCACATCGACTTTCGTGAGATCGAGCTCGGGCTGTCGCGGGTGAGCCGCGCCCTCCTTTCAGCCATGGAGGAGGCGGCCTCAAATATCCGCAGTTTCGCCGAGAGACAGAAACGACAATACGAGGATTTCGATTTCGAGCTAAAAAGGGGGGTCTTGGTCGGACAGAGAATCGTCGCCATCGACCGAGTCGGAATATATGTTCCGGGAGGAAGATACCCGCTTTTTTCTTCGCTTCTCATGGCCGCCGTCCCCGCGCGCGTGGCTGGCGTGAAGGAGATTGTGGCCTGCTCGCCGCCCCGGAAGGACGGCAGCCTGCCGGAGGCGTTCCTCGCGGCCGCGTCATTGGCCGGCGTCGATGAGATCTACAGAGCTGGCGGCGCCCAGGCGATCGCCGCCATGGCCTTCGGGACATCATCCCTCCGGCGGGTGGACAAAATTGTCGGGCCCGGCAACGTGTACGTCAACGCCGCCAAGAGATTGGTCTATGGCGACACGGGAATTGACTTCATAGCGGGGCCGACAGAGATTCTGATCATCGCTGACAGCGCGGCCAACCCCTCCTTTGTCGCCGCCGACCTCATCTCCCAGGCTGAGCACGATGTCGCGGCCCGTGCAATCCTGGCTACGGATTCGAGGCTTCTGGCGGACGCAGTGGAGCTTGAAATCGAAAAACAGCTCGACCGCCTCGAGACAGCGGGCGTAGCGCGGAAATCCCTCGACTCAAACGGCCTGATCGTCAATGTCGACAACCTCGCTGAGGCCGTCGAGCTGGCCAACCGGATGGCCCCGGAGCATCTCGAACTCCAGGTCAGTAACCCAGAATCGCTCGCTCGCGGAGTGAAACACTTCGGCTCTCTTTTCCTGGGTGCCTTCTCCGGCGAGGCGCTTGGAGACTATTCGAGCGGCCTCAATCATATCCTGCCGACGGCTGGCGCGGCCAGTTACACAGGCGGATTGAGTGTTCGGGATTTTCTGAAGATTCAGACCATTCTCAGGGTCGATGAAAGGGGAATCGCGGCGATCNNCATTCCGGGGCATGCGAGCTCCGTCCTGGTCAGGCTGCGGCCCGATAGCTTCGTTCCGGGTCGATGATCGAAGGATATGTTCCACGTATTTGGATGGCGGCGAGGTTTTGCGGTCATTGGCTGCTGCGCAGGGCAGCCATAAGGGCTACAGTGTCTGTCAGTCCTAGGCGTTATTGACATCCCTTAATTCTTGATTTATGCTTCCCCACGGTGGTTGGATAAGAAAATTGAGATCAGATTGCTCAGTCCCCCAACGCATATCAGTTTCCAAATTCTGAAAAGGCGAACAAAGAGTATGACTCTTGAAGGAAAAATAACACTCATCACCGGGGCTTCAGTTGGTATCGGAAAAGCCATTGCGCAACTCTTTGCCAGGAAAGGGGCGCAAATTGCTCTCAATTATCGCAGCGATCGTAGCGTCGCTGAACGCACTCTCAACTCACTCGAAGGCAAATCGCATATCCTCGCTCATGGCGACATCTCAAATCCCGCCTCCGCCCAGAATTTGGTTGAAACAGTAGTGAATGGATTTGGCAGGTTGGATGTGCTGGTGAATAACGCTGGCATTTTCATAAACCATCCTATAAAAAATGTAGCGTACGAGCAGTGGCTTTCGGCTTGGAATTTAACACTCGGAACTAACCTTCTCGGCGCAGCCAATGTCTCCTATTGGGCGGTGCAAGCAATGCTGAAGAACAATGGGGGACGCATAGTCAATATCTCTTCACGCGGAGCATTTCGGGGTGAACCCGACTCTCCGGCTTATGGAGCAAGTAAGGCCGGCATGAACGCCATGAGCCAGTCGCTAGCAAAGGCATTGGCACCGTTGAATATTCTTGTCTTTGCTGTTGCCCCGGGTTTTGTCTCGACGGAAAGAATTCTAAGCAAACATACGCCAGAACAAGTTAAAGAGTTAAGCAGCCAGAGCCCACTGGGCCGGATGACCTCACCGGACGAAGTCGCTGAAGCTGTCCTTTTCCTTGCGACTGCCGCTCCTCCTGCTATGACCGGCTCGATTACTGATGTGAACGGGGCATCATATTTAAGAACATAACTCCTCTGTTCCGTCAATTGGACGCATAGAAAATCAACAGTCGTGTGTCACACAATAACTTGACTTTAGAATGGTCCGTGAAGACGCGCCACCGCGGGGGAGTTTGAGGATGGACGGCGTCGTTCCCCTCAGGGGGTCAGCAGAGCAGAGCGAAGCGCCGAGGGGAGGGCCTGACTCCCCCCTGGAAGCGCGGCCCCGTTGTTCAGGGCTNNAGGACAGATTCATGTTGCGTTGACAGCCAGGTTCGTATTATTGACTTTGATCCGCGGCCGGGAATATCATTCTTTCATGACAGGAAGCACGGATTCAGAGTTTAGTGAATGGAAAACAATGCGGGCCCAAAAAGGGTTACTCTATCCTTCAACAACATGCTAAAAGACGCTCTTTACAAAGTCGTCACAGGGCAGGATTTGACGGAAGGGGAGATGGTGGCTGCCATGGAGGCCATCATGGAGGGGCAGGCCACCGAGGCCCAGATTGGAGCCTTCATCACGGCGCTCCGAATGAAAGGGGAGACGGTGGTGGAAATCACCGCAGCGGCCAAGGTGATGCGCGCCAAGGGCACTCGTATCCCCATGGGTGACAACCTGGTGGACCTGGACCGGGACGAAATCAATGTGGAATGGGAAACTATCGTAGACACCTGCGGTACCGGCGGGGATGCTACACAGACCTTCAACGTCTCGACCACGACCGCCTTTGTGGCTGCCGGCGCGGGGCTCCGGGTGGCCAAACACGGCAATCGGGCGGTGTCCTCCCGCTGCGGTTCTGCGGATGTCATCGAGGCCCTGGGGATCAACCTGGTCCTGACCCCCGAGCAGGTGGCCCAGTGTATCAATGAAGTGGGCATCGGCTTTCTATTCGCTCCCCAACTCCACGGCGCTATGCGCTTTGCCATCGGGCCCCGCCGCGAGATCGGCATTCGCACCATCTTCAACATCCTAGGGCCCCTGACAAATCCGGCCGGGGCCAATGTCCAGGTGCTCGGGGTGTACGCGCCCAGCCTCACCGACCGTCTGGCCCAGGTGTTGCGTAACCTGGGGACCCGAAGCGCCTTTGTGGTCTTCGGCGAAGGCTCTTTTGACGAAATCAGCATTGTGGGGCGCACCCGGGTGAGCGAGCTTAGAGATGGGCAGGTGTGCACCTACTCCATCACTCCTGAGGACTTTGGAATAAAGCGAGCCTCTCTGGCTGACATTAAGGGCGGGGATGTTTTCGAGAATGCCAAGATCGTGCGTCGCGTTCTGCAAGGGGAGGGAGGGCCCCGGGAAGACATGGTTGCCCTGAACGCGGCGGCCGTATTCATCGCCGCGGGGATGAGCCTCGACTTCCCGGGCGGCATCGCCCTCGCCCGGGATGTCATCCACACCGGCAAGGCACTGGGCAAGCTGGAGGCCTTGGTGGCGAAGAGTAAGGGTTTTGAAGGAGCGGGCTGAGGGCCGTGCTCTCTGGCCGTCCCCCCACGCGAAGAAATGGATTTCTTAGCCAAAATCATAGCCCACAAGATTAAGGAGTCTCAGGAGCTTTCCGGGTCGGGGAAGTTGGAGGCCTTTCAGAAAGCCATCGCTCAGCGCCCCAGGCCGCTGAGTTTGAAAACGGCCTTGGACCTTGCTCCGGGACGGGCCATTATTGCGGAAATCAAGCGGGCTTCTCCCTCCAAAGGGGAGCTGGCCATGAACCTGGACCCGGTTGACCTGGCCCGGATTTATGAAAACAACGGTGCCGCCGCCATTTCCGTCATCACCGAACGGGCCTTTTTCCAGGGGAGCCTGGAGTCTCTCCAGGAAATCAAGATGGAAGCCTCTGTGCCCGTTTTGCGCAAGGATTTCATCCTGGAGCCCGTCCAGGTATATGAAAGCGCAGCGCTGGGGGCGGATGCTTTGCTGGTTTTAGCGAGCATCCTGGATCTGGCTCAGCTTCAGGCCCTTATGCTCCTCAGCCGCTCCCTGGGCATGGAGACCCTAGTGGAAGTGCATACCCGGAAAGAAATGGAGACCGCTTTGGCCGCAGGAGGTGACCTGATCGGCATCAACCACAGGGACTTGCACACGTTCCGGATGGATATGAACCGGGCCTTGGACCTGGCCCCCCTGGCACCAGTGGGGGTAACGCTGGTGGCCGCCTCAGGCCTCAAGACCTCGGCCGACTTGGCT
>DQHV01000214.1:0-2454 GCA_003524335.1 Candidatus Aminicenantota bacterium
AGTTACCTCAGGATGTTGCGCGAAGAAGGTTCGAACTTCATCCTGAAAAGACCGCCAAATTTTCTCAGTCTGGATTTGGCGACAAAAAATGACCGCCGGCTTGCCCGGCGGTTATTTTTTTAAAGAACTGCTAGTGTCCCGATTAAAAAGGCTTTTCCCGCAACAGAGCAAAACCGCGCCAGCAGAGGCGCGGTTTTAAATTTTACCCAGATTTCCACAAGAGATCCCGAATTGACCGTCTAGAAGACCCGATTTTGATAAAATTATCGCATGAGATTCATAAGGTTCGCCCTTAAAGGGCGCGAGGGACTGGCCGTTCTCGACGGAAGCGCCGCGCATGGTTTTTTTGGGGACGAACCCGGGTATCCTGGCGGGCTTTCCGCGCTCATCCGGGAGGGAGCGCAGGGCCTGACGCGGGCGGCCGCGCAGCTCCGTAAGGGCGCGGCGGTGAACCTGGATATCATCGATTATCTGCCGCCTGTGGACCACCCGGGAAAGATACTCTGCCTCGGTGTGAACTACCGCGCACACGGCCAGGAGGCCGGCATCGCGGCGCCGCCCCGCCCCACCGTTTTTGTGCGTTTTCCTTCCAGCCTGGTCGGGCACAGTGCCGCGCTGGTGCGTCCGAAAGTTTCCGTCCAGTTCGACTATGAAGGCGAACTAGCCGTTGTCGTAGGCAAGGGCGGCCGTCATATCCCCGTGGAAAAAGCGTTGGAGCACGTGGCGGGATATACCATTCTCAACGACGGTTCCATCCGCGATTACCAGCTTGAGACGCCCCAGTGGACCATAGGGAAGAACTTCGACAGCAGCGGCGCCATGGGCCCGTTCTTCGTGACCGCAGACGAACTGCCGCCAGGAGGCGCGGGTCTTAGACTCGAGACGCGGCTCAACGGCGAGGTGCAACAGAACGCTTCCACCGCCGACATGGTGCACGACGTGGCGCACACCATAGCTTTCCTCAGCCAGGCCATGACCCTCTCCCCCGGAGACGTTATCGCTACCGGCACTCCTCCCGGAGTCGGAATGGCGCGCAAGCCGCCGCTCTACATGAAGGCCGGCGATGTCTGCGAGGTGGCCGTGGAGGGGCTCGGCGTGCTGCGTAACACTGTGAACGATGAAGCCTGATACGGAGACCCACGCCTTTCCAGATAATATCGCCGCAAAAGCTGACCCTCTCCCTGTAAACCCGCCCCCTCATTCAAAAGGTTGACATGAAATCAATTATAGTTCTGTTTTCATTACTGTGTTTTTTCGGATGCGTCAGCCCGGACGTTAAATTTAAAAGCATATCCGAAGATGTCTCCGCCTCTGGACGCAACAGGGATATGGCCCGCATCGCAAAGATCTCCGATTCGATCAAACCTTCACAACTTTCACGGGAGCGCATGGGAACATACTCGGATGCCGCCGTGGAAGGGCTTTTTGAAGCCCTATGGAAAATATCCGGATACCTCCCGGACAATGAGAACTATGCGCTAAAAGCCCGCTCTGTTTTTTACGAAAAACTTCGCAGAAACAAGTATAGCGAAGAAAACCTTGACCGCGTATTCACCGTTTTAGTGAATGCAGGGCTTTTTGACGAAGCAATGAAATTCGCCGAAGAGTTCCCCTCTCATCCGCAACCGACGCTGCCACAAATATCTGTTAACGGAGATCCGGCTGCCACAGGCTGGTGGATTTATCGGATTTCCGGACAGGGAGCCCGGGCGACGCTTGAACGATTGCCACAAAAGGGCGCAAAGATAGTGATGTTCATGCATCCAGAGTGCAAATTTGCCACGATAGCGGCCAAGACGCTTCTCGCGGACGACACTCTTGGCCCGATCTTCCGCTCAAGTGGTTTCATGTTGACCAGGACCTTCGATTCTGAAGGGGTCAAGTCCGCAAAAGAAAGTCTTAATTATGACGCGGTATATATCGCCAGAAAGAACACGGACTTTCCAGGGTTTTCCATGCTTGGAATCTCTCCTACATTTTATTTCGTGAAGGATGGGGGAATATTATACAAGTCCGTCGGCTGGAGTTCGGATGACGCCGGTGAATTCTCCAAGGAAGAATTTAAAAAAGGTCTGGCCGCGATCGGGATATGACCCGCTATTCCGCCAAGTCGATCCTTAAATAACTTTTCAGCGCTCTTCGCGGGCCTCCCCTCAGGTGACGGCCAGGCAATACCAGGAAAGACCACCCCGGCGGCCGCTGCACGGCCGCCGGGGTGTTTTTCTTATGTCTGCGGCCACGGCTCGGTTAAGCAGAAGCAAACAGCGTTGCACAAGCGGGACATCCGGCGAATTGATATAATTTACTCTCAGATTCAACCCGACAAGGACTAAAACATGGACATCGGAATCGTCGGTCTGCCCAACGTAGGCAAATCCACCCTGTTCAACGCGCTGACGCGCGCCGGGGCGGCCTCCTCCAACTACCCCTTCACCACCATCGACCCCAACGTGG
>DQHV01000214.1:2466-3588 GCA_003524335.1 Candidatus Aminicenantota bacterium
GCACGTGCTGGGCGAAGTGGACCCGATCCGCGACATAGAGGTCATCGAGACCGAGCTGATGCTGGCCGACATGGAAACCATCGACAAGGCGCTCGAGAAGAACCAGCGCGACCTGAAGGCCAGGACCAAGGACGCCGAGGAAAAGAAGGTGCGGCTCGAGGCCATAAAGAAGCTGCTGGCCGACGGCAAGCCCGCCCGCGAGGCCGGCTATACCATCGACGAGGTGCGCGACTTCAATTTGCTCACCGTGAAACCCGTTTTTTTCGTGGCCAACACCTCCGAGCAGCCCGACAAGGAAGTCATCGCCAAACTGCGCGAGTTCATAAAGACCCGTGGCTCGATACTGGTGGAGATCTCGGCCAAGATAGAGTCGGAGATAATCGAGCTGCCCGAGGAGGAGAAAGCGGTCTTCCTCAAAGACCTGGGCGAGGACTATACCGGCCTGGAGAAGATGGCCATAGCCGGCTACAAGCTGCTGGACCAGATCAGCTTCTTCACCGCAGGAAGCGAGGACGAGGTGCGCGCCTGGAACCTCAAGCGCGGCCTCAAGGCCCCGCAGGCCGCCGGCCGCATCCACACCGACTTCGAGAAAGGCTTCATCCGCGCCGAGGTTTACTCCTTCGACGACATCATGAAGTACAAGGAGGAGAAGGCGCTGCGCGAGAAGGGCCTGATCCGCTCCGAGGGCAAGGAATACGTGATGAAGGACGGCGACATCTGCTTCTTCAAGTTCAACGTGTAGGCTCGTCGCCCCGGCGAAAACCGGGACCCAGGCACTATTATTGTTTACTGGATTCCGGCTTACGCCGGAATGACGAAAGGAAAAGCCCGCTCTCCGGCGGGCTTTTCCTTTTTCGCGGCCGTGTCAGGCGGCCTGCAACTCGAAGACTTCGGCGGCTTCCCTGTAACCCTTGAATTCCATCACGCCGGCGCTCTTGTAGGAGAAGGCGCCGTCGGTCTTGGCCTTTACCGCGCCCGAGACGAACACCGCCCCGGCCGGGGCCTTGCCCTGCAGCCGCGAGGCGAAATTCACCGTATCCCCCATCACCGTGTAGTCCATGCGCGACTCGGAACCCACGTTGCCGGCTATCACCGGGCCGCAGTGCACGCCTATGCCCACGC
>DQHV01000214.1:3604-3820 GCA_003524335.1 Candidatus Aminicenantota bacterium
CCATGCCCTCGGACAGCGGCGTGAAGCCGCGTATGTCGCTGATGAGCACGGCCGCCTGGGTGCGGCGGCCCACGCCCATGGCCGAGCCGCCGTCGGGTGAGTCCAGGATCTTTTTGGCCACCTGGCGCGAGACGTAGCGCGACAGGGCGCCCTCGGCCATCTCGCGGCGGGCGAAGTTCTCGGCGAATTTCAGCACCAGGCCGCGCATCTTGTTCA
>DQHV01000396.1 GCA_003524335.1 Candidatus Aminicenantota bacterium
CGCCAGGAAGTAGTCGGCCACGCGAATCCCGTATTTATCGGCGTCCAGGGACTTGACAATCGAACGTTTGAATCTGGCCGTGACCGGGTCGATCTCCGCGAGGTCGATGACCTCGCCGTCGAGCATGCTTCTCTTGAGGTCGGCGATGATCCTGACCTTCGGACGAAGTTGAAAGGCGGGGTGGGGGTTAGCCTCGAAGACGATGCCGATCTCGCCGCTGTCCAGGACGACCAGGGAACCGATGGGGTGGGCGCCGATCATGCTGACAAAGACCTTCAGCAGAAGGGGGTCGAACTCGTCGCCGCTCTTTTCCCTCATCATGCTGAGCGCCTCCTCCCGGGTCAGGACTCTCGGCCGGTAGATGCGTTTGGTCGTTATGGCATCGAAATAGTCCACGATCTTGACAATCTTGCTGAAAAGGCTGGTGGTCTTTTTCCGCAGATACTTCGGGTACCCGGACATGTCGACCTTAAGATGGTGCTCCAGGGCCACTTGGACGGCGCGGAGAGGAAGACGCCGCGCGCTCTTGAGCTCGATCAGCCTTTCGGCGCCTTGATGGACATGGCCTTCGACAATGCTCCGCTCCTCGTTATTGAGTCCGGCCGGTTTGTCCAGGATCTCCTTGGGCACCTCCAGCTTCCCCAGGTCATGAAGGAAGGAGCTCACTCCCAGCTCGGAAAGCTCTTCCCGGGAGAGCCCGAGGCGGCGGCCGAGGGCGACGGCCAGGATACATACGTTGATGGAGTGATTAAGGGTATAGTCGTCATAGTTCTTGATATTGGTCAGCCCGTAGACGAACGACTCGTCGTCGACGATGTGGTTGAAGATGGACTGCATCCATCGCTTGGTCAGGTTGAGGTTGAAAGCGCCGTGCTGTTTCTGCTTCTCGAACACGTCTTTCAGGAGGGAGATACCAGCGAAATACATCCGGACAGCGCTTTTCTCCCGGCTCACCTGGAGCTCGCCCGGGGCCACCTTTTCCACGATGATATGGTCGATGTGCTCGGTATCGATAGCCTGGACGATATCCGCATGGGGATCCTTGGCGTCGAGGTCTTTCCGCAGCAGGATCTTGATGAGACGCTGGATCTCGTCCTCCGGCATCCCCGGAGAGAAGGCGAGGGCGGCAATCTCCTTGGTTTGAAACTCGTTGGAGAGGAACTTGTAGATATGATAGTTGGAATAATCGAACTTGACTCGGGTGCCGTTGATATAAATCGCACTCTCGCGCCGGCGGATGACGACCTCCCCTTCCTGTTCGAGGGCATCATGAAGCCCGGCATAGAGAAGCTGAATCTGTCCCTGCACGATCTGATTGTTGAAGTCGTACACTCTCGCGACTTTGAGAACGGCGTGATAGCGAAGGAGGATGTTGGCCAGCTGTCGCTGCGTCAATCCTTCTTCTCTTGATTTCCTCTCCATGTCGACCGTCCTCACGGATTCAGCGGGCCCTTGTCCGGCCTCTGNNCGCTTCCACGGCACACAGCCGGATGTGCTCCCGATGCCCCCTGTCGAAAAGGCCGGATTTTTCCATGGCTTTGCGCAGCGCTGTCAGCGCCTCGGGGGTCCCGGCCCGGGCCAGGAAACTCATGATGGCGATTTTAGCCTTGGTGCCCCGGTCGTGAAATGGACGCGCCGAGATCATCCTTATGGCCCGCTCCAGGGTGCTGGATTCTCCCGGCCAGTGGAGACGGTCGGCGGCGGCCGCGCCGATCTCTTCGTCTTCATCCTGGAGGAATTCGAGGAGGATCTTCTGGGCCAGCGGATCGGGCAAAGAGCCCAGAGTCTCGACGGCGGCCAGCTTGACCTCTTTATTGGTATAGGTGTTCAAAGCAGCCAGGTAGCTCAGAGCTTTCTTGCTCGGGTTGCGGCCGAGCAGGACGATGATCGCCCTGGACACGGCGGGTTCCCCGTCTTGGAGTTGGCTGGCCAGGGCTTCGATGTTCTTGCGGCCCGCCTCCTCGAGATAAGCGATGGCCACCCGGCGAGTCTCGGGCTCTTCGGTCTTGGCCAGGAGCTCGGCCGCCAGGGGAATGGACCGGTCGCCCATGAGCCTCAGATAGTCGAAGAACGCGGAAAGCGAATCAAAAGCGTGGCGCCCGATCGCCTCCTGGACATATTCAATGGTCCGTCCGTCGGGGAAGTTTCCCAGGAATTTCTCGAACTCGGCCGCCTTTTCGGGCAGGTGACCGGAAAAAAGTTCCTTGAGCTCACGGGCCTGCCTCAGGAGCTGGACGGCGTGCGTGAACTTATCCTCTCGGAGGAGTTCCCGGTGATGCCGCTCCAGGAATTCGAGAATCGGGACGATCTTCTCAACCCTGTCCTCAATGCAGAGCAGCTCGAAGATCATGTCGTGAAACTCTTTTTCGGGCGGAGTCTCCCGGGCGGCGGCAAGCAGGGATTCGATGTCGTCCCGGTCTTTGTCCTCGAGCGCCGTCACCAGCTCGGCGTAATCCTTCTTTTCCTCCTGCTCCATGAGGCCGAGAGATAGTGTCTTGGCTTCGATATCTTTCAGGTCGTCGGCCGAGAGCTCGATCTGGCCGCTAAAAAGCTTGCCCCGGTCGATAAAGACGTCAAGGGGCTGTTTGGTAAAGATATCGATCTTGGACAGCAGATAGTCATCCGGGGCGAAGATCCGGAGGTTGGCAAAATCTTTTTCCCAGATGGCGACGACGACGTCGCTTTCGTCAAGGGGGAGGAGCCCAGTCTTCCGGATGACCTCGAGAAAATCGCGGAGCTCGGTCTTGTCGATATCCCTGAGGATAGCGAATTTCTTCATCCCGTCTTTGTGAAAAAGATAAGGGAGGCTCTTGGCGAGATGTTCCTCCTTATGGACGACTTCCCCGCCCACGAGAAAGGTTTGATCCCGGACGTCCACCTCGAGCTCCTGCCGGGTCTCGAAATAGGACCTGACCTTCGTATACAGCTCATCGATGAACCCGGTGACGGTGGCATGGTATGAAGGGAAGAGCTTCATCGCGGTCACGGTGTGGGTCAGGAGATGGAAGATCTCCCGCGAGAGCTCGATCGTGGCCTTGTCCGGAGCCTCTTGGGAAGCAGCGTCGGCTTCAGCCTGAGTTTTCGGCCGGTCTTCTTGCTCCACTTTTCAATCCCCGTCTTTTTCCAGGGATAGATTACCGCAATAAAAAATAAAATTCAAATCTTTTTTCCCTGGCAGCCTCCGGAAGTGGCCATTCGCCGGGAACATAACGTCAATCCGGTGAATCGGGGAGATTGCTTTTCAGGCTTAGAAACTCTATAATTTTGATAGAGAAAATAGGGACAGCGCTGAGAGAATAAGGAGAGTGCAGATGAGAAAAGCATTGATCATCGGGGCGATCGTCTTGATCCTGGCCGCACCCATGCTGGCCGGCGTGGTCAAGAAAACCAAGTCCGATGTCACCTTCCGCGGGTTCGGCAAATTCAGCCTGGCCCAGAGCGAGAAGCTGACGAGCGAGCAGAAATGGGCGGATCTAAAGTCCGACTTCAAAGGCCAGGGGATCGCCGGCGGTTTGGCCGGGAAAACCATCCTCCGGTCGGGAGATACGGGAGAGATCATCGACTTGCCTCAATCCTCTATCCTTAAGCTCGACCATAAGAAAAAAGAGTACACCGTAGGCCCGATCGAAAAGCCCAAGCGAGAGACAGAGGAAGGAAAGACGGAAGCCGGCCAAGAGACAGAGGAACAGGAGGCCGAGAGCCACATCAAGATCACCAAGAGCGAGTTCAAGGTCGAGGACACGGGCGAGGAGTCCACCATCAACAATTTCCCCGTCCGCAAGTACCTCGTCCACTGGCTCACCGAGTGGGAAAACACCGAAACCGGAGACAAGGGCAGCAGCCGCCTGGAGACCCTGGTTTGGACGACGCCGATGAACGAGACTTTCCAGAAAGCCCGGGAAGAGGAAGTCAAGTTCTACCGGGCCTATATGGAAAAGATCGGCCTCAACGTCGAAAAGACGCAGCAGGATATCCTGGGCACGAGCTGGCTCTCCATCTTTGACTCCCTGGGCAAAGCCAAGGGCCAGCCGGACCGCGACTTCTCCAAGGCGGCCGGGGAGATGCAGAAGATCAAGGGATACCCGATCGTCGTCGACGGCAAGTACTTTGTCACCGGGCAAAAAGCGGCGGGGGAAGGCGCCGAGGGAGGCCAGGAGGAGGCCAAGGACGTCAAGGGAGCTATCGGTGGCCTGCTCAAGAAAACCCTGAAAAAGAAGCCGGCGGACGCCGCAGCGAGTGCTAACGAGCCATCCCTGAGCTATCACACGGAAGTGCTGGAGATCTCAACTCCAGACCTGGGAGCCGGCGACTTCCAGGTTCCGGCCGGTTATAAGAAAAAATAACGGGGACGTTCCCCAAGGGGACACCCCACCGGGACAGGCTTTTTATTTAGGACGCACTCTCCAGCCGGAGGGCCTTAGTTCACACGCGCTCCATCGAGTTCGGTCCCAGCCGAGCTCAGATGGCACTTGTTAACCTTGCCCCCTTCGTCCCGGACAAACCCGATCTCGTAATAGTTCCCATTGCTCTGAACCGTAGCCTCGAATTTCAGCTTTTCCAGGTCAAGGGGCTTGATCTCGACGTCTTCGGGGTCCATCTGCTCCTTTCCGTACAGACGGCCGTCCTTAACGAAAAAGATGAGGATCAGGCTCTGGCCTTCCAAAGTAAACTCATAAGTCCCGGCGACATCGGCATAGATCTTCTGGGCGTCCGCTTTCTCCTGGGCGGTCGAGAGCGGCGGAAAAAACAAGCTGGCAGCCAACAGAAAGAGAGCCGCAGCCAGAACTATCCTAGAATTCTGTCGTGTCATAGAAACCTCCATCCGAAGAAATATTAGGCTCTATTATTATTTACGGAAACGGCCGTAAAGAGTTCGGCTCTGGAGTTCGGTAAGTTTGCAGCGGCAGTGGATCGCCTGTAGAATAGATGAGGTTTGATGAATCGAACGGCAGTTAGGACGACCGTTTCCTGCGGCCTAGTGCTGGGGGCCCTGATTATCCACGCGCCCTCCGGCCTGAGCGCCGTCCCGCTCCCGCGCACCCACAGACCGCATCAGCCGCAGGTCAGCCCCACCGAACAATACAAGCTCCGCTTTTCACCGCGTCCGCGGCAGACGCTTGTTTACAGCCTCCAGAGCCGGATGGAATCGGAAGGACAGAGCTTTCTGGGCAGAAGCCTGACCTTGAGCGCTCAGGCCGACGGGGAGATCGACGTTTTCATCAGGCAGGTGGCCACGGACGGCGTGTTCACGGAACTTTTCAGCCCGGGCATCCGGATTTTCCTCCAAACCCTTGGCCGTCAAGACGAGTTCACCCTGAAAAACCCTCCCGATTCGCCGGTCCAAGTGATTTTCGACCGGGCCGGGCGGATAAGGGACATCAAAAACGTCGAGACGCTCGAGGACCAGAACCCGATGAATTTTTCGATCCTGGAAGTCCTCCGCTGCTACTGGCCGGCCTTCCCGGACAGGCCCTTATCGGTCGGAGAATCCTGGCCGGACCACAAGCGGCTCGTCGTCCCCTTCCAGGGAATGAGCCTCACCATCGAGCTCGAGATCACCTTCACCCTCAACGCCGTTGTCCCTGCGCCCGAAGGCAGGCTGGCTCTGGTCACAGCCGCCTATTCGGCCACTCTCTCCGGGGACCGGGAGGTCGAGGGTTTCAGGGGATCGTTCGAGGGGAGCGGGACTGGAACCGGAAGCTTGAGTTTCCAGGTCGAAAGCGGCATCTTCAGCGATTACCGGCTGGATTATATCATCGACGGCGCGATGGTCATGCGGAAGGCCGAGACCAAGGTCGTGGAATGGCCTTTCAAACTCAGGGCCGGAGCTTCCCTTCTCCTCCTCGAATGGCGGTAATAATAACTGGGGAATAGATATTGTGTCGGAACCGTCTAGGGGCGGATGGAGAGCTGGATCTTGAAGACTCCCTTTTCCTCGAGCGGGACGAATCGGCTCAGCGGGTCCCACCGCCGCTCCCAGTTCTTAGTATAAACGAAATAGATGATATTTCCTGGGGTGATCTCCCAGCGGAAGCGGAGGTTGATGCCCAGCTCCTTTGACATGTCATCGTACTGGAAATAGTTCATCAGGCCGAGCCGGGGGGACAAGAAAAGGTCGGCCTTCACCTCGTAGACGTTTTCGCTAAACCGGCCCTGGGGAAGGTTTCCACGCACAAGGTTACTGGACACGCCCAAAGTGGCATAGCCTTTATACTTCAGAGCGAGTCCAAGTTCTGTCTCGCTGAGATGGCCGGAGTAAAACTCCCCGAACCCTTGTTCCACTTCGATTTCGAAAGCCCGGTGGGAAGCAGACTTGAATTCCAGGCGATAGTTTGTGAAGTCGTACGGTCCCCTCGGCAGGACGACGCCGTCGGAGACCTCGAAATCGTAGGGCAGGATATCGCGGTTAGAGGTGACGTTGACTTCGAAATTTTCGCCGCTCTCCGTCTGGAGATTGAGGGGCGCGATGAAAATCCGGCAAGTCTCCAGGCGACCTGCCAGGTCCCAGTAATAGTTGAACCTCAGCTCGTAGAAGAACTGCCGGACGTGCCGTCCCACCCAACCGCGCTCCGGCCGGGGCATATAGTTGGCTCCAAACGACCAGGCCTGGACGCCATTCCGCGGCAAAAACCCGAGACCAGGATCAAGAGAATCGCCATAGTAGGAATACATCGTCATGATATCCCAGAGGTCATTGGGATAGTCGACCTTGAACCCGAAACCCTGGTGCTTTCCGGACTTCTTTTCATTCCAGTTGTAGACGTACCAGCCTCCGATGGAGAAGTTCCGATCCCCCCGAAACCGCGATGTTTGGTAGGTCAGGTCAAACCCGGCCAACGTGTTCCTTTCTCCCGAGGGGCTTCCATCGGTGAAGATAATCCCGACCTTGCTTTCGGAGAGGATGTTCTGGTAAACCCTCCCGGCCACGAAATTCTGCTTGGGAAGTCCGAACGATTTTTCGGTCATGACATCCAGGAGAGCCAGGTTCGTGTTGCCCAGCCTGCCGAACACTTTGGTGCCGAAAATGACCGGGACCTGCATCCCTTCATGGAGGCCGATCCGGCGGCTGAAAAAAGGAGCAAAACTCTCGCTGCTCGTTGTCCCGAAGTTGAATATCTGCGATCCCTCGAGGAAAAAGGTTCTCTTCTCCGGGAAGAAGAGCGGGAAGCGCGTCAGGTTGATGCGTCTCTCATCGACCTCGGTCTCGGCGAAATCGGTGTTGTAGCTGAAGGCGCCGCTGAAGCTGGGCGTAAAATTCTTGTAAACGTCAAACCCTCCGTCCCACTGGTACTCCACGCCACCCGGCTCGAGATGGTCCTGGAGGGCCCGGGCGGTCCCGTAGGGCTTGAAGGTGATCCCCCTGCCCAGGTGGAGGTTTTCAATCCCCTGGAGGGGTGCGGCCTCGGCGGCGTTGTTGAAAAAATTATCCTGACCCACCCCTGAAAGCCGGATGGTCTCCTGCTTCCGGGGGATGTAACGCTCCACATTGATCCCCCAGTGGGCTAACCCTGGCTTGAATGAGATCGTCTTGAAGGGGATTTTTATCTCCGAGCTCCAGCCGTCCGAGAGGATCTCGCTCCGGGCGTCCCAGATCCCGTCCCAGTCGAGGCTGGAGTGTTCGCCGAAGGCCAGCCCCTCGCTCTTGGCCCCGCAGGCGTTGACATAAAAGATGTAGGCATTCCGCTTGTCCAGGAAGGGATCCAGAAGGACCTTGACGACATCGTCGCTCTCGGAATCCTCATCGCTGTCGTGGGCCATGGAATTCGCGCACACCTTTGACGGGCTGCTGTCGTAGCAATAGACGCCGATGTAGAGGTTCGAATCATCATAGAGAAGGCGGAGTTCGGTCTTTTCGGTGGGGTCGCCGGCCGTCGGGAAGACCATCCGGAAATCGGTGAAGGGCACGGCTCTGCGCCAGACCTCGTCATCTAGATTCCCGTCAAGGCGGGGGCCCCGCTCCACGCGGACGGCCGTCTGGGCCGGCGTGTTGGGGAATAAAGACTGGAGAGAGAGCAAGAATAAGAAGGCCGCTAGCAATGTCTGCGGGATTCTGCTCTTCATGGCTCTCTATCTAAACGACGCCCATTATACCAGAACGCTTTTCTCCGCCGCGCGGCTTGGCCTTTAATGGGAAGCCGGCTCGGCATGCACGATACAGCGGTCGAGTCCGGGGATATTCTTTATTAGACGCTGCTCGATACGAGACGTCAGGTCATGGATCTGGATAATCGAGAGATCCTTCTCAAAGTGGCAGTGAAGCGAAACCGACATCTTCTCTCCGTGCCGGAGGACGCGCACATTATGGCAGCGTGACGGCCCGGCGATCTCGTCGGTCAAACGTTTGACCTCATCCACAAGCTCGCTCTCCCGGGGGGTGACATCGAGGCCGTCGCCGATTCCGGTCCCCCGCGATTCCAGATGGATATAGACCTGCTCGATCTCCGGCATGTCCTGGAGCAGGTCTTTTTCGATGTGACTCGCCATCTCATGAGCCTGCTGGAGCGAGAGATGGTCGTCCACTTCGAGATGCAGGTCTACAAAAACGCGGTCCCTGTCCTCGTGGAGGCCGATGTTGTGGACCGCCATCTGGTTCCTGTAAGCAACGGCCCTTATCCGCTTGGCCATGGTCTCGCGCTCCACCTCCCGCGGGTCGGTGTGGACGACGACATCGGCCCCCGGAGCGATGCTCTGGACGCGGACCTCTACGGCATCGGCGATGGTATGGGTGCGTTCAAAGGACTGGTTTCGGTCCACGTCCACCGTCATGTCCACAAAAAATACCGGACCCGACCGCCTCACGCGGACCTGGCCGACGCCTAGGACGCCCTCGACCTCGGCGGCCGCTTCCCGGAGCTTCTGGGGCAGCCCGTCGGGCGCCCTGTCGAGTAGGACGTCCATGGTCCGCCGGCCGAGACGGAAGCTCACGAAAAAGGA
>DQHV01000006.1 GCA_003524335.1 Candidatus Aminicenantota bacterium
TCTTTTGTGGATTGGCAGACGGGCGACCTGGCGATCAGGGAAATTGCCGCGGGAACCAACCGGCATCTTACGAACAAGGGTTCGTGGGCGCAGTCACGGGAGTTCGCGCTGTTTTCTCAATGGGCACCGGACAGCCGGCGGATCGTCTATCAATGGTACAACAAGGAAGAGCTCTTTGAGTTGCGCGTCATGGATATCAAAGATACAACCCCGCGTATCCTCTATAAAGTTGAAAAAAAAGATAACTATGTCCAGCCGTTTGACTGGTCGCCCGACGGCAGGTATGTTGTGGCAGGCTTTTACCGAGGGGCAAGTCCGCATACCGGAAAGCAAATTCAGATCGGATTGGTGTCCGTCGAAGATGGTTCGGTCAAGATTATAAAAACGCATTTTGAGACTCTGGCCGCAGACCCAGGACCTTGGGGATTTGTCTTCTCGCCGGACGGGAAATATCTCGCCTACGACATTTCGCAGGAAGAAAAGGCCTATGAAAAGCATGACATTTTTTTGCTTTCCGCCGACGGAAGCACTGAAACTCCTTTGATCGAGCACCCCGCCGTCGACACGGTTATTGACTGGACGCCCGACGGAAGCGGACTCCTGTTCATGAGCGACCGAACGGGAACACAGGATGTCTGGCTCATTCGCATCGCCGGAGGCAAACCCCAGGGAGAACCCCATCTGCTGAAGCCCAGTGTCGGACGTATCGAACCTCTGGGTGTCACTTTGGGCGGGGCATTGTACTACGGGCTATCTGGAAATGCGAGCGATGTGTATGAGGTCAGTATCGATCCTCGAACGGGGAAAATCCTGAGTCCAGTAAAAAAAGCAGTTGGGCAGTATGAGGGACATAACGGATACCCCGATTATTCTACTGACGGGAAGCTGTTGGCCTATATTTCCAGACCCAATATGCCGACGGTTCGGCCCCGGCGGGTCCTCGGCATTCTCTCTCTGGAAACCGGCCAGGTTCGTGAGCTCAATCCCAATCTGGTGGCGTTTGACTTTCCCCGCTGGGCGCCCGACGGCCGGACTATTTCCGTTGAGGGTATCGAATCGGAAAGCCGAGTCGGAGGGATATACAGGGTCGATGTTCAAACGGCGGCTGTGACACCGATCGTTCAGTTCAAGAAGGGAATGATGATATTTTCACACCGGTGGTCCAAGGACGGGAAGCTCATATACTATACGATGGGCGGCCAGGATGAAAAAGCCTGTTCCCTTTTCGTCCACAATCTTGAAACCGGCCAGGATGACAAACTCGCCGGAGCCCCCGAAAATGCACCCGACATCGATATCTCACCGGACGGGAAATGGCTGGTCCTTATGAATAGACAGGGAAAAAAAGCAATAAGAATAATGCCTGCATCGGATGGAGAACCTCGCGAAATCTACAGTTTCGAGCAAGAGGGAAATCCAATTATGACGCCGGCCTGGAGCGCGGACGGACGATATCTTTATTTCTCGAAGCTGCAGAAATCCCCAGGGGCTATGATGGATCTCTATCGTGTCTCTGTAGATGGGGGTGAAGCCCAAAAAATCGACGTGGCGATGAACCATATCCGTCACTTAAGCGTCCATCCCGATGGGCAGCGCATCGCCTTTTCGTCTATGGGCGCGAATCCTGAACAATCCCAGGTCTGGGTAATGGAAAACTTCTTGCCCGAGGGGGCAGCCCGGAAAAAATGAGTCTCGAGGGCACGGCCGGCGGCAAGACTCCAGGGACTCCGCAGGCGATGCATCATCAGCATTGCCCGGCCCCTCGATAGCCGAACCGGAGAATCTGAGTTTTCGCCTGAGAAAATTCCCCGCATCCTCGCGTCTTCCATGAGGAGGCATGAAAATGGAGTTGACACAGGCGAATAAATCAAATAGAATGAATACGAAGCTTTATAGAAGGAATTCATTCATGCCCAAGACAATCACCCTGAGACTTTCTGATGAGGACTATCAGAGGTTTTTGAGCTTTGCCCAGGCCGACAACCGGCCCATCGCCAATGCCATCGAAACCCTGGCCCTCAGGCAGCTCGATGAGGTCCTTTTCGTCGACCCCTACGAGATGGAAGAGATCATGTCCGATGAGAACCTGTTGAAGAGACTGGGGGTGGGACACGACCAGGCCCTCAAACTGAAAGGACGTTTTGTTGAGTGATTTCCGGATCTTTGAGACCGATCAATTCCAGGAGGATTTGAGGAAGATCTTCGGCGAACGTGAAGAAAAAATCGCCGCTAAACTCAGACGGTATGTCTATACCCAGCTTAGACAGCAACCTTATTTTGGAAAGAATATCAAAAAACTGAAGGGCCATGCGCCCGAGACGTGGCGGTATCGCATCGGGGATCACCGCTTTTTCTACGAAATCGACGATAAAAAGAAAACCGTTTTCATGATCGCGGCTGGACTCCGGGCCAAAAACTACTAAAAGTCAGCAGAAATCCACTTTCCATATATTGAGGGAAAAAGAATCCTTTTTACAATTCTTTGACAATTTGACCAGGCGTTTTGTTAAAATGAGAATGCAATCACCCGGATCGAAGACCGATCGCGGGGTCAGCGATGAAGCTTCTTGCGGAGGGAATACTGGCCAGGAAAAAAATTGTCCTCATTTTTATCCTGGCCATCCTCCTTCCGGCGCTCGTCGTCGGCTACTTGAGCTTAAGTGCCTTTTCCAAGCGGCGGGAAGCCGTCCGGCGGCTTCTTGAGTCGAATCTGCTGGTCTCCGGCGAATCCACTCTCCAGGCCGTCGAGGCGGCGCTTCTTGAGCGTGAAAAAGAAGCGCTGCAGGCGGAAAATTTCGCCCGTCTGAGCGGGCCGGAAAGCCTTAAACTGACGGCTAATCGACGGGGCGCCGCAGCCACCCCTGACTCCGCAAATTTTCCCGGCACTCCCTTCCTCCTTGACGGCGAATATAGGATTGCCTTCCCCAAAACAGGAAGCGAGAGGCTGCCCGTTTCATCCGCCGCGGACATCGCCCCAGAGAGCGAATTCTCCAAGGCCTTCCGAAGAGCGGAAACCTATGAGTATTCCCGGAAGGACTTCGTCCGGGCTGCCCAGACCTACCG
>DQHV01000116.1 GCA_003524335.1 Candidatus Aminicenantota bacterium
CTGATGACGGCCACGATCACGATCTTCAGTCTGGCGCCCCTTCTCTTCGCCCAGGGGCCGGGGTCGGAGATCCAGCGGCCGCTGGCCGTCGTCGTCGTCGGAGGGCTCGTTACCTCAACCCTCATGACCCTCCTCGTGCTCCCCGCACTATTCGCGTTTTTCGGAAAAAAGAAGAAGGAAGGCGGGTCAAACCCTGAGGATTAATAACCGGTCAACCCGTATTTGATTTCGGTCTCGACCGTGAAAAATTTGTATTCTTTGTAAAGGATGGATATTTCGCCGCTGACAAATTTTCGTTTGTTTTTCTCGATAAAAGCGTTTTCTGTATAACTCCGGCTGGGAAACCGAAGCCCGTTCTTCTCGAATCCGTATTCCGAATAGGCGGTGATTTGAGGCTCGGCCTCGTGGATCTTGGCCCATTCTTCGGCACGCTGGAAATTTCCGAGCGATCTTTGGTCCCAAACGACTTTCAAGACGCTCCCGTCCTCCTCTTTGATCCAGATCCTCCCGTAACAATGGGGGCTGATGAAAGAATGCTTCGGCGTCGCCTCGACCACCACCGCTTTTTCCTGGTTGATGGTGTCTTCTCCGACGATCCTAAAATCATGATAGGACTGCCACGCCTTGCTCAAAAGGCCGACCGGTCCGAAGAGGACGTTTTTATACTGGAACATGAATGAACTGAGCGGAGAGTCAGGGATGTTGGCTTTTTTCCCGTTGAAGGCGATGAGGTTTCTCTTTTCTCTTGTCTCCTGGTCCTTGCGTACGAATTGATAGTCATAGAGATAGACATCGGTTTGCGGGGTATAATGGCGTGTCATCTCGGTCACTTCTTCAAGGCAGATAAAATCGAGAGCGGCGTTAGAAAGCCTTTGGCAATATTCCCCTGATCTTATTAAGATCGCGGCCAGCCTCGACTGGTCTGCCTGTTCCTGGTAAGCGGCTCCTCCCGGATGCCTCCCGTGGGGAAGGAAGGCCAGGGAAATGCAAATGCAGCCATACAAGAACACGGGGCTTCGATGGCCCGTCATTTTTCTCTTCTCTTAATTGGGCTGGAAACGCCCGGTCGCGCATTCCCCGCTAGAATAATATGGCCGGCCGAGACTGCCTGTCAAGTCTCAGGGAAGGCCTAGGAAGTCGGATTGACTATTCCCGAGGCTCAGAGTGCACCCCGTCCTGGATCCGGCCGTCGCGGAGCTCGACCGTGCGGTCGGCAAGCTTGGCCAGTGCCAAGTTATGGGTGACGAGAAGGACGGTCAACCCCTCTTTCTCGTTCAGTCGCTTGAGCACCTCGCCGATCTCCTGGCTCCGCTTGGAATCCAGGTTTCCGGTCGGCTCGTCGGCCAGCAGGATGTCCGGGTTGTTGATGAGGGCCCGGGCGATGGCCACGCGCTGCATCTCCCCACCTGAAAGCTGCCCCGGGAGGTGATTCATCCGTTTTTCCAGGCCGAGAGAACGAAGGATCTCCAGCGGCTCTTTGGCCGCCCCTTCCTTCTTGAAGAAGGTGAAAGGCAGGACCACGTTTTCGAAGACGGTGAGTGTCGGCAGGAGATAGAATTTCTGGAAGATATAGCCGAAAACCGAGCGCCGTATCCTGGTCAGTTCNNTCCGGAAGGGCCGACGAAGGAGACGAACTCTCCCCGCTTCCGGTTGGAGTGTAGGGGAGGAGGCTCCGTATCAGCGCCTCCGTTATCTTAGAGAGGGCGAAGGAGAAACCGATCCCCAGTCCCCCGCCCAGCAGGCAGAGGATGATCGTCTCCACCCAGATGAGCTTGAAGACGTCCCAGGGCATGGCGCCGATGCTCTTGATGATGCCGATCTCCTGGAACCTCTCGAAGACCGACATCAGGATCGTGTTAACGACGCCCAGCATGGCGATGAGGATGGCGATCAGGGCGATCGAGAAGACCATCATCTTGGCCGTGGAGATGAGGCTCATAATGGTCTCTTTGACCTGGCCTTAAGCTCAAGGAAAGAGCCGCTTCCCTCGAAAAACGCCTCGGGAAAGCTAAACCTTCGAGATCGCTTTTCATTCCCAAGTTATCCGTCCTATTGACAGAGATGCTCACCACGAGANNGACAAAGGGAATTTGGATATAATAGTGATCCTCCAAGAGAGACAAGAGGACGCAGGAGAGAGTCAATTCGAGAGCTGGTGACGACGGGCACCTGTTTCGCAGCGCTGTGTCTGCTGCTTTATCTTGAACGGCGGGCCGTGCTGCGGAACGCCCGGCGCATCCCGCTCCGCATCGCCGTCACCGGAACAAGAGGGAAGTCGACAGTTATCCGGATGATCGCCGCGGCGCTGAGAGAAGCCGGGCATCATGTGCTGGCCAAGACGACCGGGTCAAAACCCGTTCTCATCCTTCCCGACGGNNCGGCGAGGGCTGCCGACAATCCTGGAGCAGAAAAGAATCGTCAAGAAAGCGGCTGATCTCGGCGTCCGCGCCATGGTGACAGAGATGATGAGCATCCAGCCCGAATGCCTGGCCGCAGAGTCCCGTTGCCTCCTCCGGCCTCAGTTCCTCGTCGTAACAAACGTGCGGATCGACCATCGGGAGGAAATGGGGCGGACAAAGACGGAGATCGCCCGGAGCCTGTCCGCGGCCGTCCGGCCCGGGACGACGGTGTTTATCCCGAAGAGCGAATGGTACCCGGAATTTGAGGCCGCCGCCGGACGCGTTGGCGCGAGGATTATAATTCTGCAGAATACGGCGGCCGGCTCTTTTTTCGATGAGGACAGCCGCCTGGCGGCGGCCGTGGCTTCCCATCTCGGGGTCTCTGAAGCCGCAGCCCTCCAGGGAATCTCCGCAGCCGCAGCCGATTTCGGAAGCCTCAAGGTTTGGGAAGCCGAACTTGGTGTTCCTGCCGCAACCTGGACCCTGGTGAGCGCTTTCGCGGCAAACGAGCCGGAATCGAGCCGACTGGTCCTTGAGCATCTCGAGCAAAGACTTGCCCCGAACGGCCGGCCGCTCGTCGGGATCCTGAACTTCCGTGCCGACCGCGGCGACCGCACCCGGCAGTGGTTGGCGGCCCACGGGCAGGGTTTTTTTTCCGGATTCCGGAGTGTTTATGTCGTCGGCGCTCATATCCATTCCCTGAACATCCGGAGAAGAACCGGCCGACCGCCGTCCCTCATTCCGCTGCCGGACCGCACCCCACCAGCTATAATGGAAAAGATAGCTTCAATGGAAGGTGCGGCGTCCCGGCTCATCGGCCTCGGCAATATCGGCGGGATAGGCGAGGCCCTGGTCGAACATTGGCAGAGGATCGGGAGGCCCCATGCACTTTGAGACGATCTTCATCGGCCTGGCAGTAGCGCTCCTCTTTGCCGAGATCACGGGCATCTATCCGGGAGGTATCATTGTCCCCGCCTTCCTGGCCCTTTCCCTCGACCATCCGGTCCGGGCGCTGGCCACGATCTCCGTCGCCTGCCTGAGTCTCCTGATCTATAAGCTCCTGGCGCGGTACCTGATCCTCTTCGGCAAGCGGCGGTTCGTCATCATGCTCCTCGCCGGCGGGCTGCTTTCTCAGATCGTCACTCTGGCCATGCCGAAGCTCCTGGCCGCTCCGGCGGAATTCCAGGTGATCGGTTTCATCATTCCCGGGCTGCTGGCGAACAACCTGGAGCGGCAAAGATTCCTGCCGACGCTTGCCTCCCTTGTCACGGCGACCGCCATCACCTATTTCCTGGCCGGCCTCATCCGGATGGTGTTCTGAGCATAAAGCCATGCGTTTAAAACATAGAGAATCTGTGCTCTCTGGGCTCGGCTTTGCCAGCCTTCTGTTCTTAGCCGCCGCACTGACCTTGACGCGGAGGCCGCTCGAGCGCAAGGACGAGATGCTGGCCGCCTCGAGCCTGATGAAAGAGGCCGTCAAGGCGGTCCGAGACTGCCGCGAGAGCCGCGGTCTTGGCATCGACCCTGCCAAGGACATCAACTTCAGCGGCCTCATCGGTCTGGAGACTTCTCCGATCACAACCTCTCTCGGCAACTTGGAGGCAAAGCGGACGACGGTCAACCCCAATTTTGCCGGGCTCATCACCCTGCTCCTCCACCAGGCGGGGGTGCGCAGAGGGGACACGGTCGCCATCGGCGCCTCGAGTTCCTTTCCCGCCCTGATCATCGCCTCGCTCTGCGCCGTCCAGGCTCTGGAGCTCCGGGGGTTCTTGATCTGTTCCCTGGGAGCGTCCCAATGGGGGGCCAACTGCCCTGATTTTAGCTGGCTGGACATTTTGGCCTGTCTCGACCGGTCACATCTCTTATCCGCCGGACACGTCGGCCTCTCCTTGGGTGGCGATGGAGATGCGGGGAAAGACATGACCCCGGAAGGCCGGGCTCTGCTCCTTCGGTTGGGGCAAGAGACGGGACTGCCTTTCCTCTCCGAGCCGAATCTCGAGAAGAACGTCCGGGAACGCCTCCGGATCTTCGAGGCGGCGGCCGGAGATGCGCGCATCCGGGCGTTTATCAACATCGGCGGGGGCTACGCGAACATGGGGACGGACTCGGAGATCCTGAAGGTCGGACCCGGGCTGGCGGAATTTTCCGAGATTCCGCCGCCCGAGCGGCGCGGAGTCATCTTCGAGATGGCCGCCCGGCGCATCCCGGTTATCCACCTGCTCTATGTCAAAGGGCTCTGTGATCACTACGGGCTTCCCTGGGATCCATCGCCTCTGCCCGAACCGGGACAAGGGGCCTTATTTGAAAAAAAGGAGGTGGATTCGCTGAGCTTCCTCATCCTGGCGGGAGCTTATTTTCTTCTAATCGCAATCGTCCTGGCTATCGCCGCCAGATCATGATGCTGACGATGCACTGGAAGGACTCGAGCCTGTCCCGGTCCTGGCAGATACCGCGCTCGATCGTGAGCGGGCCGAGCGGATAGTCCTCCCAGCGGTAAAGGGTGAGGTCGTTTCGCGAGCCGGTTATCGAAGCCAGTTCCTGGACGGCGGAGTTGACCTTGGGGAGGTCGAGATACTCCAGGATCCGGTTGACCGAATAAACGTCCTTGATGTGGAAATACTGTGTCTTTGTGTCAAAGGTCAAGGAGAGCTTCGGTCCCGGGCTTTCGAAGTAATAACGGATATAGTTGTTCCTGCCGGACACACCTTCCTCTTTATTGTAGATATAATTGGGCGCTTTCTCCGGGAAGAAGGTGGCCTTGATTTGGGCCCGGATATCGGCGAAGGTGAGGGTTTCGGATTCGGTCCTCTGAAGGTAGTAGAAGACG
This sequence comes from Candidatus Aminicenantota bacterium, assembly GCA_003524335.1. Classification (GTDB taxonomy): domain Bacteria; phylum Acidobacteriota; class Aminicenantia; order Aminicenantales; family UBA8522; genus UBA8522. The sequence goes on from DQHV01000116.1 coordinate 5,227, forward strand.
GCGCCCAGAAGGAGGAAGATGAGCGCGGCCCGGAGGAGGTTCTCGTACTCCCGCTTCACCACCACCCGGATGATCCAGATGACACAGAGCAAGAGCAATACAAGGATGATATTCTTGAGGAGCGCAACCTGCATCTCAGTCTCCTATCCCCTTGCGGTCATTATAGCAAAAAAGGAATGATCGACCAAGGGCTGTCTTTTCTTCCTTTTCCCCTGTCGAAAGCGTAAGATGGGTGGCTTCAGGAGGATTTCATGTTCAAACGCATCGCCCTTTATTTAGTCGCAGTCATCGCCTATTCTGCCGTGTCGGGACAGACAGCGCGGCCGTCGGACCCCGAGAGGGATTTGCCCCTAGTCCGGGCGGTCTGCAAAACCCAGCAGGTCCCCTATAAGGAACAAGATGAAAAGGAGCCGGAGGTGGTGTCGCTGCTGGGAAAAAAACTCTATGCGGCGCCGGCGGAGGGCGAGGAACTGGCTAAGCTGCAAACAAATCTTCAGGAAGCCCTCCGGGCCGTCGAAGCCGATCCGGACAGTGTCGAAACAATCATCGCCTACGGCCGGGCCCTGGCTGGCCTGTGGCGGTATCACGACGCCATAGAAGTCTATTCCAAGGGAATCATCGCCCATCCCGACGCCGCCATGCTCTACCGGCACCGCGGGCACCGGTACATCTCCATCCGGGAATTCGGAAAGGCGGCGTCCGACATGGCCAAGGCGGCGGCCCTCAACGACAAGGACTTCGACATCTGGTATCACCTGGGACTGGCTCATTATCTCCGGGGTGAATTTGATAAAGCCCGAGCCGCCAATGAGAGCTGCTTGAAGGTTGTGGCCGACGACGATTCCAAGATCGCCGTTTCCAACTGGCTCTATGCCACGCTGCGCCGCCTCGGTATGAAGGACGATGCGGCCAGAGTGCTCGAAGGGATCAGCGAGGGGATGAAAGTTGAAGAGAATACCTCTTACTTAAACCTGCTCCTTTTCTTCAAAGGCCTCAAGACCGAAGACGAAGTCCTCGCCTGGGCAGCGGATTCGGAGCTCGACGCCGCGACCGTCGGCTACGGCATCGGCTGCTGGCACTTGTATTCCGGTCAAAAGGAGAAGGCCCGCGGCTTCTTCGAGAAGATTATGACCGGACGCTACTGGCCGGCCTTTGGTTTCATCGCCGCCGAGGCCGAGCTGGCCCGGATGAAATAGGCACTTAGCTTGACATCCCTATTGAAATAGACGCAGGACTCTTCAGCCTTCACCTTTTTGATCGTCTCCGCCCGGTGGGCGAGCTCCTCGTCGTTTTTTGCGCCTGAGCGCTCTTTACAGGCGGAATATTTGTGATAGAATACTAGCTACCGTGCCCATGGCCGACCTCGGGAAGAGTCATCATTTCTCCGATTTTCTCAAATCCACTCAAGTCGTCTACGAGCTCCAGGCCAAGGAAAAAGTCCGGGCCATCGAAGAACTGCTCGATGTCCTGTTCAAGGAAAAGCTCATCAAGAACAAGAAGCTCATCCTCACCCGGCTCGTGGACCGGGAGCAGCTGGAATCCACGGCCATCGGCGACCATGTAGCCCTTCCTCACGCCCGCGTGGACACGGGCGGCCAGATCGCCATCGCCGTGGGGAGGTCGGAGAAAGGCATCGACTTTGACTCCATCGACAAGAAGAAGGTCCACCTCATCATGCTGGTCGTCTGGAACCCCAGCCTTCCGGGGCTTTTTAACCATCTCTTTGCCGGGCTGGCGCGGTTCCTGAGGAAGCCGGAATACCGGCAGCGGCTGTTCGAGGCAAAGAATAAGGGCGACCTCTTCAAGGTCCTTTCCGAAATCGAGCTGACCATGCCCCAGGAGGACCGGATCATCAGCCGGGCCAGCCTGCTGGCCAAGCTCCAGGAGATCGCGCTCCGCAAAAAGAAGGCGTCCAAAGACCAGCTCCGGGAACTGCGCAAGCATGCTGAGCTGATCCGGGAGGAGCTCGACGAGCCCCTGCTCACGCGCTTCGACAAGCTCATGGAAAGGTACGGGTTCGCCGTGGCCGAGGTCCTGGACGGGGCCTGTCAGGGCTGCAACATGAGGATCGCCACCAAGATGAACTCGGCCATCGAGGGCAGCAACGACATTTACATCTGCGAGAACTGCGGCAAGTTCCTGGTCGCCCCCCGCAAGAAGAAGAAATAGCTAGCGGATCACTTCCCTGGCCAGATTCACCGGCTTCAACAGTTTGTACACGGGATAGGTCTGCAGCTCCCGGCTCCACTGGGGAACGATATAGCGGTCGAAGAAGTTCCAAACGAGCAGGCCGTCGTCACTCTCCGGTTCGAGAAGGTAGGCGGCCAGACCGCCCAGCGGTTGGGCGGTCGGGATGATGAACGTGCCCGCCGGGAATTCCCTTGTTTCCACCGCATATTCTCCCTTGGCCTGGTTCAGGTGGTGCCCCTGATAGGCTCTTTCTGCCGATTTGAGTTCCTTGATCCGGAAGGCTTCAACCTCGAGGGTGGCCGCCTCGTTTAGCCTTTCCACGAGCAGGCCGTGCTGCCGTAGTTTGCCGAGGATCTCTGAATCCGGAACACCGACAATGTAGGCAAAGGGGAACCGCACTCCTCTCTTTCCGACCCAGTCGGTATAATAGGGGACGGTTTGAACATTGACTTTGTCGGTGGCCCGGACCTCGGGCCTTTGGCCCTCGCCCCGGGAAATGACCTCGGTCTCGTAAGCGTGAACGGTGACCGGGTTCTGGAGCGGCAGGACATCGTATTCGACGAAGAAAGTCTCTTTGTCGGACGGGATGAGGCCTCTGAAGACGGCTTTCCGATCGGCCTCGGCGACGAGCCTTTCGATCTCCTCGAGATGGGCGGAGCAGTAGTCCAGGATCGCCCGAAGAAAATTGTAGTTGCCCATGACCCGTGCCCTGAAGTCGGCGTAGACGTAGTTCTCGTCGAGGATGGAGAGGCGGTTGCGCAGGCCGATGTAGTTCGTGACATAGCGGGGCTGCGGCTCAAAACTTTCCCAGCCCTTTTCCGGGGCTTTGTAATCCCTGAATCCGCCGTAGCCAACGGCCGGAGTCGCGTACTTCTTTTCCAGGATGGCCTCGATCTCGGGCATCATCTTGTCTCTCTGGTAGGCGACGATCGCGCCGTCGCCGTTCGGGTTGAGACCCCAGGAATAGGTCACGACCTCTTGATGATAGGACCCGTCGGTCGTGTGACAGTCGACGAGAAGAAGCGGGTCCCAGCGCAGGAGGACGTTCCCGACAAGTCCCAGTAGCTCGGGGCTTTCTAGCTTGATGCCATCACGGTTGAGGTCGAGGTTCTGGCCGTTGGTACGGACGCCGACACCCTGCTCCGGCCCGCCCTGGTGTTTCCGGCTTTCTGGGCTGATCCTCTCGTTCCCATCCGCGTTGAAGATGGGGGCGATGAGGATGATGAGCTTGTCGAGGTAGGGGAGGTCCGGCGCCAGGAGGATGTCCCGGGCCAGCATGAGCGAGGCCTCCTTGCCCTCCACTTCCCCGGCATGAATATTGGCCTGGATGTAGATGATTCCACGGCCATCATGGCGCAGTGAAGACGGCGGAGAGGGAAGGGGATTGCCGATCACGAGGAGAGGGACATCTCTTCCTTCCGCGCTGGTGGCCAGCTGTTCGATCCTCAGGTACGGGCTTAATCTCTGCAGGGTCCGGATAAAAAACATGACGTCGGCATGCCGAGAAGTGGCCTTGAATTGAGTCTGCTCGGCCACCGTAAGGGGTTTTTCCCTAGCCGCTTCCTGAGACGATATGAAGCTGGGGGTCAAGATGAGGGCGAGGCTAAGGGCA
>DQHV01000089.1 GCA_003524335.1 Candidatus Aminicenantota bacterium
TTCATGGCCAATGCGGGCGGCGCCTGGGACAACGCCAAGAAGTCGATCGAGGACGAGCCCAAGGACGTCATCGCCTGCACCGGCAAGGGCTCGGACCGCCACAAGGCGGGCGTCGTCGGCGACACGGTCGGCGATCCGCTCAAGGACACGGCCGGCCCGGCCCTCAACCCGATGATCAAGGTGACGAACCTGGTCAGCCTGATCGCCGCGCCGATCATCGTCAAGTACAACAAGATGACGCCCGGCCTGGCGGCGATCGTGGCCGTCCTGCTCGGCGCGACCGTCTGGGCCATCTGGAAGAGCAAAAGAGAGGCGCCGTCCCTCTTCACGGAGATCGAGGAAGGTACGGTCAAGAAGTAATTAAATCAGGGACATAACGGGGACATGTCCTCTTTGTACGTGTCCCCGTTGTGTCCCCGTATTATCCTTTAGCACAAGCGGGACATGTGCTCTTTGTACGTGTCCCGGTTTTTTCCTTAAATGCGAGGCTATGGCTTGGCGGCGGCAACCGGCGCGCGATTCCGCCAGTTCTTGATCTTCTCGAAGAGCAAGCGGAAGACGAACCGGATCCCCCGCATCATCCGCGATCCCAGCCAGAGGAGCCCGAAGCCCAGGGCCGAGATCAGAAGCGCTCCGAGGATGTAGATGACCGTGTTGAAGGTCGGGTCGGAGACGAGCGGATAGATGTCCATCCAAGGGTCAAGGAAGCCCGGGACGATGAGCCGGATGATCAGGACGACGGCGCTCAACCAGCCGGCCAGGATCAAGCTGAAGGCCACGACGTAGAACGAGATGATGAGAGCCAGCACGCCGATGATGAGCCCCACGGCCGCGCTGAGTCCGCCGGCGCCGAGAGGGACGCCGAAGAAGGCGATGAGCAGCCCGGCCAGGATCAGGAACGGCAGCTTCTTCTTCTTGCCGAGCGTGACCATGGCCTCGGGCATGCGGGCCGAGATGACCGCCGCCGGCTCGCCCAGCTTGTCGAGGACCTTGAGGATCCGGGTGACCTCGTCGGGGGTCGGGTCGTTCCGGAACGACTCGTAGATGTGGGAGTGGATCTCCTTGACCAGGTCCTCCTGGTCCTTGGCCGAGATGCCCTTGAGGCCCTTTTTCAGCCGGTCGAGGTAGTTATCGACGATCTGAGCGACGGGCCCGCTGAAACCGTTAGCCATTGTTCGTCTCCTTCGTCACGGATAGGACTTGGTGATCCGCGCTCTCGTCGTCGGGGGCGGAGGCGCGCCGGGCGTTGTCCACGATCGCGGCCAGCTTGCGGAATTCCTCGCCGAGGATCCGGTAGGCCTCTTCCCCCTTGACGGTCAAGGTGTAATATTTGCGGGGCGGACCCTGGCTCGACTCGACCCACTCGGTCTGGACGAGCCCCTCCTTGGCCAGGCGCCCGAGGATGGGGTAGATCGTCCCCTCCGTGAGGTCGATGTCGCTCGTTCCCGAGATCGTCTTGACCAGGGAGTATCCGTAGTGACGGCCTCGGGAGAGCGCGCCCAGGATGGCCAGCTCCAGGATGCCCTTTCTCAACTGCGTGATTTTGTTTTCCATATTATAACCAAATACAATGTAATACATAGTAGTATGTTTGTCAAGTTGTTTTTTTTCATGGATTGAGACATCCCTCCTCCGTGCGTCCCCGACAAGCTCAACGCCATCGAGGTCTGGCAGGATGAAGCAACAACCGGACCGAAGAGTGCGCCGGGCCCCGAAACGAGAATCGGATCCGGACCAGAGATTCGGATTTATAGCCGAATCCGGATGCCGAACTGAAGGCTGAACCCGCTGAAATCTAAAGCGGCTTGGCGCGGCTTGCCCCCCGGCCCGTCGGGAGCTGAGCTCTGGACCATGATCAACCGCCAGTGCAGCGCTGGCACGACTTCGTAATAGAGTACCCCTTGTTCCGACATAGGAGTCTCGCCATTTCTTTCGAGCACACTCGTTCCCTTCCATCCGCGGAACTCGGCATATCGTCCCATAGCGTCAAGATAAAGGTATATGTTGCTTAGCAGTCTATACTCGAGGCTGACGCTTCCCAGGAAACCCATCGGCATCGTCCTTTTTTCAGAGCTAGTAGCAACATGGGCATATTGGATTATTTCTTCAAAGGACGAATTCGTAAACCACCACTCCGCGCTATAACGCGCCCTAAAAAAATATGATAGTCCAACCTCAGTATGCAAATTGAACTTACGGCTCAAAGGCACTATCAGAATTGTGCTTGCCTTGACGGGGACGGCGCTAAGCCTTGTCGTGGCCCAAATGGCCATGGAAGGGCCAGCAAATTCTACAGAATAAAGAAGCGATTCAGAGAAACCGGAAGTCTGCAAATGCCCAACGCCGATGCAAACGCCGAGCCTGGGGGTCATCTCTAAGACGATATCGCCGCCGAACTCATAGCCGCTATGCACGGCCCGATATCCGCCCCGCCGTTCATAGGGCCAAGCGGATTGGTACATGTTAAAGAAGGCTTGGGTTCCGTGATTCATATCGGACGCTAAGATGTAGGCCCAGCCCGAATGGAGCCTGAGGCTGATCTTGCCCCCTGCAAAAACCGGCCCAGCAAGAAGAATGAACACGATCGCCGAGAGTGCTTTCCGGGAATTCGCCTTCATGTCGCTGCCCTAGTCACCAATCAATTACCTCGATGGAAATAACATTGGAGTAAGACGAACCCACGGGATTTCCTGCTCTAATTCGGTACTGATAAGTATGTCCTGCGAGAGCGTAATTATCTGAATAAGAGTTATCGTCATATCCGGCTGTCGCGATTTCCTCCCACTCTGTTTCTCCAGGAATCCTTCGTTCAACATAGTTATATAATGCATTTGTGGCATGATTTGTCCAATAGATGTTAACATTAAACTCAAGAACCGGGGATTGACCATAGAGGTCGGTTGGTGCATCTGGCGCGGTTTGGGGAACCGAGTAGTTGCAGGTTGAGAATGAAGAGATTCCTGCTTTGTTTGCAGCCCTAACCCGATAAGTATAGCTTTTTGTCGGATTGATATACTCTTGGTAGTAAACATATGAAGTCGCGTTCATATCTTTGCTATTGTGATGGATAAAGGCAGCTTGGTCTTGGTACTTTCTCTGAATCTCGAATCCTAGCTCATTGTTTGAGTTATCATTCCATCGAATTCCTACCGTGTACCATGATATGGGATACGCGGTTAAATTAGATGGCGCGTTCGGTGGCGTGGCCCCTGTAAGCCCATCCAGGACGTTATAGGCGTTTAATCTGCCTTCTGATACACATTTATTATTTAGGTCAGATATATAGTCGGCTCCATCGATTATTAAACCCTTCAGTCGGTCATATGTAAGGCCGGGGCATAATCCAAGCGCTAAACTGGCGACTCCTGCAACAAAAGGCGTGGCCATGGAGGTCCCGCTATGCAGTTGATAATCGTCCCCGAGCTTCAAGCTAATAATATCTTCGCCCGGCGCTCCCAAATCGACCGAATTCGGTCCGTAGTTTGAAAACAAACTTAATTTATCATCTGGTGCCGTCGACAGAACTCCAATAATATTCCCTTCACTAAAACATATCGGATAAATATGATTGTTATCAATATTACTTCCGTTTTGATTTCCCGCAGCGGCTACCAAGAGTCTATTCAAATTCAACGCTCTTTGGACCGCCTCCCTGTAAGCTTGACTGAAATCTTCAATATGGTAGCTATTACTAGTCAAGAAAGCCCCGTTTTGAGTCGCGTAATCTAAAGCATTTATTAGAAGGGTAGTTGTAGTCCTGCCGCAATAGTCAAATGCCTTGATGGGCATTAGCTTTACATTCCAGCATACTCCGCTAATACCCTTATTATTATTGGCCAAGGCGCCTATGATCCCAGAGACATGAGTCCCATGATAAGGATTTTCCGTCACACACTCAACGACATATTGCCCAAGCTCTTCATGCCATACGGCTTTTTCCCAATCTGTTTGGTCGTCTGTAATAGACCCATTTCCTGAGATGAAATTCCAGCCATGCAAATCGTCTTTATATCCGTTCAGATCATTGTCCTCGCCATCAGGATTCTCTCCCTCGTTTAGATTCTTCCATAAATTGCCCTGAAGATCCTCGTGATCGTAATCAACTCCTGTGTCAATGACCGCCACAACTATCTCGGAGTTTCCTGTGGTTATGGCCCAAGCGGCCTCAGCATGGATATCACGACCGCTGTATTCAGGATTCAATAGCGCCCATTGTTGATCATAATAGGGATCGTCGGTTGTTAGTCGACCTATAGCGTTTCTTTCTACATATGCGACACAGGGATTTGCTCTAAGGCGAGAGATTGCGTAATCAAGGTCAATTCCCTCAGGAATCCTGATATGAAAGAGATAAGGATCAGCGAAGAAGGATCTGTTCTTGAACTCCGCAGGTTCCCAGTTACAGGCATCCATCTCCTCGTTTAGATAGGTTTTTATCCTTCCCTGGACTTGGCTAAAGATATTTCGGGCTATNNGGGCTAACAACTTATTATTGATAATGTCCCCGACTACGTCTTCTTTGAGCTTGACCAAGAGCTCGTGTGGCACAAAATTCTGAGGTTCATAGTTGGCCTGCATCGTACCGGTCGCAACAGAACTTGAGCCAACAATGAAGATGACCGCCGCAAGAAGGAAGAAGGCCGAAAGGAACAAAACCAACGACTTTTTCATGGAAACCCCCTTATTTGTAATAAAATCGAAAACTCTACTTCCCCAATAATGGTCTCCCACTACGATCCCGATTGTCCTTCTAAAACATGAGTAGAGATGCCATGTTTGTCNNGTTTCCGGGCTCTATATAAAGGGGGGTATTTTTCATTAGTACATGCCGTTTTCATGAGGGTAGCCGGAAAAGCAGATTACGAAGAGCCTTAACTTCTAGGGCATCTCCCTGAGCTTAGAGAAAGAAGAGCACCAAAGCCTGGGCCACGAACAGCCTGAGAATCATGGTCAGCGGGTAAACGGTAACGAAGGACATCGTGGTTTCGTCCGACTTCGGGGCCAGGGAGTTCGCGTAGGCGAGGGCCGGAGGATTGGTCGTGCTCCCGGCGATCAGGCCGCAAAGCGACAGGAAATTGACCTTGAAAAAAAGCCGCGCCGCGGCGGCGGTTATGAGGATGGGAATCAGCGTTATCAGCGCCCCCCCGAGGATCCAGGAGACGCCCACCCTGACCAGCGCGTCGA
>DQHV01000065.1:0-8992 GCA_003524335.1 Candidatus Aminicenantota bacterium
TTTACGGCGTTCGATGATCCGACGAGGATAATAACGATCCAGGGCAGATAGAACCAGCCCAGGTAAGGGACCCATTGTTTAAAAAACGGAAAGCTTACTTTCAAGCTGAAGCCGTCGGTCACCCCGATGTAGACCAGGGCCAGGCCGATGAGTCCGGCCAGCGTTAACTGAAACAGGAACTTGGTCCGGCCCTTGAGTCCTAGGGATCGGTGTCTGGTCACTTTAAGATAATCATCCCAAAAGCCGATCGCCCCGAAAGTGACCATTGTGATGAGCCCCATCCAGACATAGAAGTTGCTCAGGTTTCCCCAGAGAAGCGTTGGGAGGAGGGCGGACCCGATGATCAGGATACCGCCCATCGAGGGCGTGCCCTTCTTGGCGAGATGGGACTTTGGCCCTTCCGGACGGATCTCCTGGCCGATCTGGTGTTTCCTCATCATCCGGATGAACCAGGGTCCGAGGACGAAGCTCACGAAGAGCGCGGTGATTCCGGCCAGGGCGGTGCGGACGGTGATGTAGCGAAACACGTTGAAGAAGGAGACATGTTCACGCAGGGGCACCAGAAGCCAGTACAGCACCTCAGTTCTCCTTGAAGTCGTCTTTCAGTCTTTCGACCACGCGCTCGGTCCTTATTCCGCGGGACCCCTTGACTAAAATCAGATCATCCTCCTCGACTAGCGCGGAGATGCGCGCCGCGGCTTCCTCCGAGGTGGCAAAGGTCAAGACCCGGGTTTTGGGCAGGCCCGCGGCCAGAGCCCCTTCGGCGATAAGCTGGGCCAGCCGTCCGACGGCCAGCAGCAAACTCCAGCCGTTTTCGGCGACCTGTCGTNNGTCGGCCGGCCTGCCTGTGGAAGTCCGCTTCTTTCGGGCCCAATTCCAGCATGTCGCCCAGGACGGCGACCCTCCTTCTGGCGGGCAGGGAAGCTAGGCCTTTGAGAGCCGCCTCGAGGGCCTTGGGATTGGAATTGTACGAGTCGTCGATGAGCCGAAGGTTCCTGCCGAGCCGGATGAGGCCGCCTCTTCCGGAGATAGGCGTGAGGCGCGGGATCCCGTCGATCATGACCTCGAATGGGAGCGAGAGGGCATGGCTGGCGCCGACCGCCGCCAGGAGGTTAGCGAGGTATTCCTCGTAGAAGAACGGGAAACGGACGCGCCTTGTCTTATCCTCCAGCCGGAGTTCGAAGGTCATCCCGTCAGTCCCGAGTTTCCGGACGGCCGACGCGCGGACATCGCAAGCGGAGGAAAAGCCGAAGGTGAGGCGCCGACCTCTCCATCCCCGCCCTATCTCTTGGACCAGGGGATCATCGCCGTTGAGGACGGCGGTGGCGTTCTCTTTGGCGCCGTCGAGAATCTCTTTCTTGGCCGAAGCAACGGCCTCCAGGCTGTGGAAGAATTCGAGGTGGACGGGGTTGATGTTGGTGATGACCGCGACGTCGGGCGGGGCGATTCGGGTGAGCGTCCGGATCTCGCCCGGGCTGCTCGCCCCCATCTCCAGCACGGCCGCCTGCTGTTCCGGCTGGAGCTTGAGGAGAGAGAGCGCCAGGCCGAGATGGTTGTTGAAATTCCCCTCCGACTTGAGGACTTTAAAGCGGGGAGAGAGAAGGGCCGCCGTAAACTCTTTGGTCGTTGTCTTGCCGATACTCCCGGTGATGCCGATGACCTTGGGGTCGTGCTCGGCCAACACCGACCCGGCGAGCGTCTGGAGCGCCCTGACCGTGTCCGGCACGCGGACGAGCGCGTGTTCAGGGCCGACCGGACCGATGTCCTGGGAGATGACGGCGCCGCGGGCGCCCTTGGCGAAGGCGTCGGGGACGAAATCGTGGCCGTTCCGCTGGGCCACGATGGCGAAGAACAACTCTCCGGGCCGGCTCAGCCGCGAGTCGATACCAAAAGAGCCGAACAGAGTGGAGGGATCGCCCTGCACGATCCTCCCGTCCATCCGAATGGCGATTTCGTCCAGGCGCAACTCCGCCATCAGGATTTGTCCTCCAGTCGCTTGAGCGCTGCCCGGACGACCTCGGCATCGTCGAAATGGATAGTCCTATCCTTGAAAATTTGGTAATCCTCATGGCCTTTTCCGGCGACGAGGACATAATCACCCTTCCGGGCCGCGGCCAGGGCCTGGGAAATGGCCTCGCTCCGGTCCGGGACGATCCTGTAGTTCTTCGCTCCTTTTCCGATGAAGCCCTTTTCGATGTCGGCGATGATGGCCAGCGGGTCCTCGGACCGGGGATTGTCGGAAGTGATGAAGCTCAAATCGGCGAGGGCTGCGGCGGCCTCTCCCATCCGCGGTCTCTTGCCCTTGTCCCGGTCGCCTCCGGCGCCGAAGACGAGGAGGAGGCGATGGGGCTTGAGATCCCGGATGGCCTCCAGGAGGCTGCGCATCGCTTGGTCGGTGTGGGCATAGTCCACGAAAACTTGGAACCCCAGCGCATTCTCGATTTTCTGTAGCCGGCCGGGGATGCTTTTAAGAGCAGAAATCCCCTCTTTGATCGTCGGCGCGGGGATATTCAGGGCCAGGCCGGTAGCCACGGCCGCCAGGATATTGTAGAGGTTGTGTTTCCCCATCAGGGCCGAGCAGATCTTGACCTGTCCGCCCGGATAATCCACTTCCGCTTTGATCCCCGTTTCTGCAAACCTGTACTGTTCGGCCCGGACGATCGCGGCCGGTTCGATTCCGAAGGACACCGTGTTCAGGGGGAGTTCGGACATCAGGCGTTTCCCCCAAGGGTCATCCAGGTTGACCACCGCCGTCCTTTTCTTTGCGTTCAGGTAAAAGAGCCTTTTCTTGGCCTCGAAATAATCCTCCATCGAGGCATGGTAATCGAGGTGCTCGGCGCTCAAGTTGGTGAAGACCGCGATATCGAAATGGACTCCCCAGACCCTCTTGAGGTCGAGGGCATGGGAAGAGACCTCGATCAGGCAATGGGTGACGCCCTGATTCAGCATCTCGCTCATCATCCGCTGCAGGTCGGGCGCTTCCGGGGTTGTCCGCGGGGCCGAATGAGCCATGTTCGGCCAGCGATAGTTGATGGTACCGATGACGCCGGGCTGGTGCCCCGCTTTCTGAAAGATGGATTCGAGAAGGTAGGTCAGGGTCGTTTTCCCCTTTGTACCGGTGATGCCGATGACCTTCAACCTCATCGAGGGCTGGCCGTAGAAGTTGGCTGCGGCCAGGGCCAGGGCTAGANNGTCGCCAGGGCTTCCCGGACGTCGGCCGCCTGGACCCAGGGGGATTTCCAGTTCTGCGGCCGGGGCCTGTCCGAGAGGACGGCGGCGGCACCGTTCCGGAGCGCTTCTTCGACGAACTCGAAACCATCCCTCTTCTCTCCCCGGATGGCCGCGAACAGGAAGCCGGGTTGAACCTGTTTGGAGGAATAGGCGAGGCCGAGGATGTCCGCCCCGCCGTTTCCGTTCGAATGGATTCCCGGGATATCTTGAAACAGGTCCCTGAGCTTCATGGCCGGTCCTGACTCCGAAGTTGGGCGGTCACGTTCTTCTTATCCGGGTCGAACTGCGGCGCCTGCCGCAGGTAGAGGAGGACCCGGCGGGCGATCTCCCGGAACACGGGCGCAGCGACCTGGCCGCCGTACTGGAGGCTGAACTTGGGCTCGTCCAGCACAACGACCATCGAGAGCACGGGGCGGTCGGCGGGGACGAACCCGACGAAGGAGGCCAGATGCCGGCTGGCCAGATAGACGCCGAGGTCCTGGTCCAGCTTGCGGGCGGTCCCCGTTTTCCCGGCTACGGAGAACCCGTCGATCCGGGCGGCCTGGCCTGTGCCGTCCGCGACCACGCCTTCGAACACCCGGCGCGTGAGCTCGGAAGCGGTCCTCTCCGAGATGATCCTGACTCCGGTAGCCGGTATATTCGGGTTAGACCCTGTTGGATTGAACGATGCTTGAGTGATCCGGAAAGGGATCAGAACGCCCCCGTTGGCCAGGATGTTCATGGCCTGAAGCATCTGAACAGCGGTCACCGATATCTCGTAGCCGATCGAGTGGGCGGCGATAGAGGTCCGGCTCCACTTGTGTAGGGGATGGACGATCCCGTTTTCCTCCCCCGGGAGGTCGAGGCCGGTTTTCTGACCGAAACGAAAATCCTGGATCATGCGGTAGAGATTGTCCTGCCCGATCCTCTGGCCCACCTTGATGGTGCCGACGTTTGAAGATTGGACGATCACTTCAGAGAAGGTGAGTAAGCCCAATTTCTTGTGGTCGCTGATCGTCCACCCGGCCACCCGGATCTTTCCCTCGCTGCAGTCAAAGATTTCGTTGAACCCGACGACACCGGCCTCCCGGGCCGCCGCTGCCGTGACGATCTTGAACATCGAACCGGGCTCGAAATTCTGCTGGATCGCCCGGTTGCGGCCCAGCTCCAGGGGCGAGGGCGGATAGTTGTTCGGATCGTAGGCCGGAGAGGTGGCCATGGCCAGGATCTCGCCTGAGGCCGGGTGGGAGACGACGACCGTTCCCCAACTGGCCTCATGCTCGCGGACGGCCTTCTCGAGCTCCCGCTCGGCGATGTACTGGATGGTCTCATCGAGGGTGAGGACGAGGTCTTGGCCGGGCTTCGGCTCCTTCAGGATTTCCCAGGCGTAGCGTCTCTTATTCGCGTCCCTCAGGATCAGGCTCAGACCTTTTACGCCCTCGAGCCGGGAGTTGTACTGGAGCTCCACTCCGCTCTGGCCTTCTCCATCGACATTCACCCCCCCTAGGACATGAGCGGCCAACGCGCCCAGCGGATAGAACCTTCTATTCTCCTGCTGGATATAGACATTCTTCAAGTTGAGCTTGGAGATGCGATCGGCCTGGTCCCAACTGATTTTTCTTTTGATATAGATGTAGGTATCGCCATCTTCGATCCGCGACTTGATTTTTTGAAGCTCTCTCTCGGGGAGGTTAGCGATCTTTTTCAGCCGCTCGACTCGAGCGAACAGGTCCCCGGGGAGGTCATCCTTGCCGGGGATCAGACAAGCGGTCGGTGCGGGCAGGCTCCGGGCCAGGATCTGGCCGTGGCGGTCGTAGATCGTGCCCCGCTCCGGGATGATCGGCCGTTCGTCTTGGCTTTGACTCATGACGGCCTCGCGGAGCCGGCGGTACTCGATGACTTGGAGCTGGATGAGTCTCAAGGTTAGGACAATGAACCAGAGGAAAAAGAAAAAGGCCAGGATGATCGTCCGCTTCTGGACACGGCTCTGGTAGGAAGGACCGAGGTCATTCATGGTCGTCGCTCGTCCGGATATCCTCGTAGATAATCTGTTCGGGTTTAGGCTCGACAAGCCGGAGCTCCTCACGTGCGATCCGGTCCACTCTGTCAGGCGCCAAGAGCGCCGCCTTGTCAGTCTCCAGCTTTTTTATGTCCTCCTTGAGCCCGGCCATCCTTTCTTCGAGACGGCTGGCCTGGTAGCCGATCTGAATGATGGCCGCCTGGTGCCAGATATAGAAAGTCAGGGTGGCCACGGCCAGAAGAATGCAGCCCGCGGCCGCCGCTATCTCTTTCCTGTCCAGCTTGTTCCGGACCATCAGAGCTTCTCCGCGGCCCTCAGCTTGGCCGGCTTTGACCGCGAGTTGAAGGCCATCTCCTCCTCGGTCGGGGTNNTGGAGCTCCTGGTTGACCTCGATGCGCAGGGCCTGGAACACCTTAGCCGCGGGGTGGACCTTGCCCTTCTGGGGAATCCAGTGACAGACCTGCTCGATGACCAGCCGGAGGTCGACCGTAGTCTCGAACTTCCTCGCTTTCCGGCGGGCCACGATCTCACGGGCCAACCGCTTGGCCTGCCTCAACTCGCCGTATTCCTGGAAGAGATGGGCCAGCTTCGGCTCCGAATAGGAGTCGACGATCTTGAAGGCGGTCGTCTTGTTCCTCAGGTCCATCCGCATGTCCAGGGGCCCATCCCGGTTGAAGCTGAAGCCCCGCTCGGGAGAATCGAGCTGGAAAGAAGACAAGCCCAGGTCGAGGAACAGCCCACGGACCGAGGAGAAATCAAGGTCGAGTTCGGGAATGAAGCGGAAGTCCGCCTGGTAGAGACGGACGCGGTCGGCATAGGGTTCAAGCGTCTCCTTGATCCTGGTCAGGGCGAGTTCGTCGACATCCACGCCGACCAGGGCTGCGCGGGGATTCCTTTTCAGGATCTCGATCGCATGGCCGGCCAGACCGATGGTGCCGTCGATGTAGGTTCCTTCCCGGGCGCTGTCCAGATGCTCGAGGACCTCGTTGAGAAGGACGGGGACATGTCCTCTTTCATTCATTCCGTTTTTCCGCGGGGGATGAGATTGGCGATATTCTCGAAATCTTCATCCGTCAGCGGTTTCTTCTCGAGTTTCTCGTCCAGAACCTCTCTGTTCCAAACCTCCAAGTGATTGTTCAGGCCGAGGACTTCCACTTCATCCTGGAGTCTGGCCGTTTCCCTCAGGATCGAGTTGAGCAGAACCCGACCCTTGGAATCGATTTCGTGCTTGGCGCCTTTGCGGTTGACGCGGAGCAGAAAACGACGGACGTCCGGCCGGAGATGGAGCGCCCCTTCCTTGGCTACGCCCGTCATCGTTTCCCAGACCGCCAGTGGGTAGATTTGCACGGCTTCGTCGGTCAGGGAGGTGATAAAGACGTCCTTGCCGTAATCCTCTTCGATCGCGGCGCGGAACTTTTCAGGGATTTTGATCCGTCCGCTGCGGTCTATTTTCGCCGTGTAACTGCCTATTAACATGTGTCCCGTTTTATCCCAATTTATCCCATTTGCCTAGAATATAGGGGAGCGAAAATGCTTTGTCAAGAGAAAAGTATAAAAAATAACTATATATAGTTAATAGACTAAGTAATAAGAAGGAGGGAGATAGAGCCGGCCGGCGGTTTTATTCTTTGTCCGGCAGCGGACACTCGGCTAGAAGCTCTTTGGCTAGGACATAATCGGCTTCGGAGACCATGACCTTGAGCTCGCCTAAGCCGTCTACGGAGAAGGGATAGATGCCCTGGAACATCTGGCCCCGGAGGATACAGGGGATCCCCTGGCTTTCCAGGAAGCTCCTGATGACCTCGGCCTCGACGGGGCCCATGACCCTGGTCAATTCGCGGAGCTTCAGGCCTTTATCGACTTTGCGCTCGGTGTCGTCTTCCACGGCCTGAATTGTCGCTCTCCGAGTTCATCCTTGTCAAGTACCCGTTGGCTCTATGACGTTTAGTGTGGTAACCACGGGAGGGCGGGCACTTGGCATCTTCATTTTCGCCCTCTGGAAAAGGGAGTTTTATCATCCCCCCTTTGGAAAAGGGGGGCGAGGGGGGATTGCAAAAAGCGAACAAGGATAGAAGGGATATTGAGTTGCTTTCCATTATTTATAAAATCTCCCCTCCCCCCTCTTTGCTAAAGAGGGAAACTAAATTGGTGCCTGACATCTTCATTATCCCCCTTTTGAAAAGGGGCGCTTATTTTCCCCGCTTTTTCCACCACACTATTCGTTATAGAGCCGTACCCGTTATTATTAACATCCACGTTGACTCATCAGCTCCGTTTTGAGTATCATCCCCCAACGGATGGCCAAGAAGAAGAACAACCGCCTTACCCTGTACATCTTCATCGGCATGGGCATCGGCCTGTTCATCGGGGCCGTCTTCCCCCATCTCGGGGCCCAGCTCAGGCCCCTGAGCATGATCTTCATCCGGTTGATTAAGTCGATCATTGCCCCCCTGATCTTCGCCACCATCGTAGTCGGCATCGCCGGCCACAGCGACCTCAAGGCGGTCGGCCGGATGGGCTTCCGGGCCCTTGTCTATTGGGAAATTGTGACCACTCTCGCCCTTTTCATCGGCCTCGGGTTCGTCAATGTCATCAAACCGGGCGTGGGTGTCGAGCTCAAGGCCGCCGACGTCGCCCAGTTGGCCGCCAAGCCGCAGAAATTCACGGAAGTCCTTGTCCATATCTTCCCCCAGAGTTTCTTCCAGGCGGCCGCCGAAGGGGAGGTCCTCTAAGTCGTCATCTTCAGCATCCTCTTCGCGCTCGGGTTGAGCATGCTTCATCACAAAAAGAAGGTGCTCCTCGAATTCTGTGAGACGCTGGCCGAGACGATGTTCAAGTTCACCTCGATCGTCATGCGCTTTGCGCCTGTCGGC
This sequence comes from Candidatus Aminicenantota bacterium, assembly GCA_003524335.1. Taxonomy (GTDB): domain Bacteria; phylum Acidobacteriota; class Aminicenantia; order Aminicenantales; family UBA8522; genus UBA8522. The sequence goes on from DQHV01000065.1 coordinate 8,104, forward strand.
GTCGGCGCGGCCATCGCCGTCGCCGTGGGCAGCAAAGGGCTTTCCGTGCTCATCAACCTGGGGCTCCTCATCCTGGCCTTCTACGGCTGTGCCCTGTTTTTCGTCGTCCTCATCCTTATTCCCGTCATGATCATCTTCAAGATTCCCATCAAAAAGTTTATCCTGGCCGTGAAGGAGGCCGCGCTCATCGCCTTCTCGACGACCAGCTCGGAGGCCGCACTCCCCAAAGCCATGCAGTCCATGGAGAACTTCGGCGTGCCCAGGGAGATCGTGGCCTTTATCCTGCCGACCGGTTACAGCTTTAACCTGGACGGGATAGGCCTGTACCTGTCGCTGGCCTCGGTCTTTGTCGCTCAGGCGGCCGGCATTCACCTGTCCTTCGGCCAGCAGTTGATCATGGTGCTAACCCTGATGCTGACGAGCAAGGGAGTCGCCATTCTCCTTGGCATCGATGAGCTCGTCGACATGGTCCGGACCATGATCAACGTGGTCGGGAACTGCCTGGCCTCGGCCGTAATCGCCAGATGGGAAGGAAAGCTCGTCAATAACTACCTGCCGAAAGAGGCTTAGCGGATTCCGCTCTTGCCCCGCTTTTTCCGCAGATAGTCCTCCAGGATCTTCTCGTGGTCGAAGGCCAGAGGGTGAGGCCTGTCTTCAATCGTAAAAACTCCGATATTCTTGGCATCGTCTTGGGCCCGGGGCCGTCCCCGAGCCCTGGCGATGTAGACCGTGGTGATCGTATGGAAGCGAGGGTCCCGGCCTGGATCTGAATAGGTATGGAGCTGCTCGAGCAGTTCGATGTCGAGCGAAGTCTCTTCCTTTGCCTCCCGGACCGCTGCCTTTTCAAGGGACTCGCCGTAGTCCACGAAGCCGCCGGGAAGGGCCCAGC
>DQHV01000065.1:9139-9296 GCA_003524335.1 Candidatus Aminicenantota bacterium
TCAGCTACGCTGACATCAAGAACGACGGCCAAGACCCGGTGGTCTTCCGAGAGGGGCGGCTCACCTCGGAGCTGGCCATCCTCAACCTCCCCCTCGGTCCTGGAGATGTCATCCAAACCTCGGCTGAACGGCGCACGGAGGTCCAGCTTGACAACGG